>JAGLYP010000009.1 GCA_023132155.1 Candidatus Parcubacteria bacterium | reverse complement strand
CATAACATCTGCCAAATAAACCATAAACAAACCGCAGGCGATTACTATGATGATTAAAATAATTATGGCTGTTTTTGGTTTCATGAAAATGAATTTATTTTTTAAAGTTTATTACGGTTATTATAGCATGATTTTTGTTTTTTTTATAAATTCACATAAAGTATATCCTTATTAAATTTGAGGAAAATCTGATAGGATTAGAGGATTAAAGATTGGGGGAATAAATTTTTTAAAAATTTAGAAAAACAAAAACCGGACAAGACTGGTAAACAGTTTGTCCGGTATATTTTTAATAATTGACCGCCATCTGTATCGGTGGCGCGATTTTTTTTAAAATACTGAGATTGGCCTTAAAAAGGCCCGCTTCTTTTGTTTTGAATTTTTTATAAAATCCCATTCTTTCATGGGGAATTTTATCCCAAAGAACTTCACATGCCATAGGAATGGCAAAATTATCTCCAAAAAAAGATCGCATCAAATTTATTACGCAGCTATGAGTTTCGAAATATGCCTCAAAGCCGGAAAAAAATAGGTTGTCAATTACAAATTTGTATAAATCTATAATTAACTTTCCTAATATTAACTCTTTCTCACGGGATTTTATGGAGAAAAAAATGGGCTCGCCCTTGATTTGAGTTTTAGAATAAATTTTTAAAGTACCGATGTAACAATGTGCCAATTAAAATATTCTATTATAAAATCAAAAATAAGTCAAAAAAATGTGCAAGTCCGCGAGCATAATTGACACTTTTATTTATAAAAATTGGTTAATTTTAAATTAATTTTAATATAATTTTTTTATCCTATTTAAGAATAAATGCTTGATTTTTTTAAAATTATATTGTAATATATAAAGGTAGAATAAATGCCCATATAAATGGGTTTTTATTTAAAAAAAATATGCGCAGAACTTGGCGAAAAGCAAAACCCAAACCGGAAAAAAGGTTTTTTATTAACCGGCAAATCCGTGTTCCGGAAGTTTTTTTAATTGATGAAAACGGGGAAAATGTAGGCAATGTCAGCACAAGCGAAGCTATTCAAAGAGCCGTTGAGCTGGAACTTGATTTGGTTGAAGTTAATCCGACCGCCAAGCCTCCGGTAGCCAAAATAATGGATTACGGACAATTCAAATATGAAAAAGAAAAAAAAGCGCATAAGCAGAAACAGGCGCAAAAAAAAGTTGATACTAAAGGAGTCAGATTGTCAGTAAGAATCAGCCAAAATGATTTCCAATTAAGAATTGACCAGGCAATAAAATTTTTTAAAAAAGGGCATAAAGTAAAAATTGACCTAATATTAAAAGGAAGAGAAAAACAGCATCCTGAAAAAGCCGTGGAAATTATTAATGATTTTGTCGCGAATTTGGAGCAAAATGAAGAGTTAAATATAGAGCGCGAGCAAGACTTGACAAAACAAGGCGGAAGGTTTATAATGATATTGATTAATAAAAAAAATTAATTTTTACATAATCAGGTTTTAGCCTGATTTTTATATTATATGCCGAAAATAAAGACGCATAAAGCGACTGCTAAGCGCTTTACAATCACTAAAACTAAAAAAATAAAACAGCGCAAAGCCGGGCAAGGGCATTTTAACGCCCGTGAGTCAGGAAATACCAAGCGTAATAAGCGCCGCGATATTAATACTGATAAAAGTTTAAACAAAACCATTAAGACGCTAATGCCGTATAATTCATAAGTTGAAAGTAAAAAAATGTCCAGAGTAAAAAGAGGAACAACTCATATTAAAAAAAGAAAAAAATTATTAGCCAAAACCAAGGGTTTTAAGTGGGGTAGAAAAAACTTGTTAAAACAAGCTAAAGAAGCCTCGGTAAAAGCCGGTGTTCATGCTTTTGTTGACCGCAAGAAAAATAAAAGAAACAGAAGATCTTTGTGGCAGATTAAAATCGGCGCTTTTGTACGAGAAAAAGGCTTAAGTTATTCTAAATTTATCCATGCTCTAAAAATAAATAAAGTGGAATTGGATCGCAAAGTTTTAGCGGATTTGGCGGTTAACAATAAAAAGATTATCTCTAAAATCGTTGAAACCGTAAAATAAATTTTTATGGAAATTATCAGAATATTTCAAATTATAATCGCGATTATTTTAATCGGCGTAATTTTAATGCAAAATCGCGGCGGAGGCTTGTCAAATGTTTTTGGCGGCGGAGGCGGAAACGTCTATATGACAAAACGCGGATTGGAAAAAAAATTATTTACCGCCACCATTGTTTTAGCGGCTATGTTTCTTTCAGTCTCTTTGTTAATTGTTATTTTGTAATATACTCTCTTTTTATACTCGATAACATATTAAAAATTAGCATAACGCGCCACAGCTGATTTCAAATTATACCCTGAAGGGTATTTTATGCCCAAAGGGCATTAACAGCAGACGAAAATATTCAAATTCCTTGGCTATAAATTATAAAGCGAAAGCGTGTAAAATATATTTGGGACTCAAAAAATAGTATTATAAAAATTAAAATAAGCGCGAAAAAATTTTTCGCGAATAGTTTTAAAATTTTTAATTATTTTAAAACATATTTTTTGTTTATAAAAAAAAATAAAAAGCAAGACGGCGGTAATATTTATAATGATGATTTAGATAAAAAATTGGTTTTATCATTGTCAAAATCAAGAATTCCGAAATTAAAGCAGTTAAAATATATAGGAAATTATTTAAGCAAGCTGGAGTTATGGTTTTTATACGGCAGTATCGCGATAGCTTTATTTAGCGCGATTTTTTTTGGGATATATTTTTATTATACTCATTTGGAGATTGTTCCTAAAAAAGGGGGCGAGTACGCGGAAGGATTGGTTGGCACCCTAAAATATATTAATCCATTATATGAAAAAGTAAGCGATGTAGATAATGATATTAGCAAATTAATATTTTCTTCCCTGTTTAAACGGGATAAGAACGGCGAATTGGCGCGAGACTTAGTTAAAAATTATCAAATCAGCGATGATAAAAAAGTCTATTCATTTAAAATAAGAGAGGATGCGAAATGGCACGATGGCGCGAAATTAACGGCAAATGATGTTTATTTTACTTTTAATGCGATTAAAGAACCTGGATATAAATCCCCGCTCAGAACAAGTTTTACCGGAGTAACAATTGAAATGATTGATGATTATAATTTTAAATTTGTTTTATCCAATCCTTACGCGGCGTTTTTTGAATTATTAACTTTTGGAATTATGCCTTCAGAGCCTTGGTCTTTAATCCGGCCGGAAGCGGCAAGTTTGGCCGGTTTAAATTTGGAACCGATCGGATCAGGCCCTTACGAATATAGCGGACTGGCTAAAGAAAAAAAATTAGGGACGATTAAGGAATATAAATTAACGGTTAATGAAAATTATTACGATAAAAAGCCTTATACAAATATAAATTTTAAATTTTATGCTACTTTCGCCGACGCGGTTAATGCTTTAAATAATAATGAAACTGACGGGTTAAGCTATCTGCCGCCGGAATTGAAAGCTGATATAATAACTCCGAAAACTTTTAATTTTTATAATCTTTATCTTCCGCAGACGACGGTAATATTTTTTAATCAAGAAAAAAATCCGGCGTTAGCCGACAAAGCTCTCAGGCAGGCAATGGCTTACGCGATTGACAAGAATTTTTTGATTAATGATTTATTAAACGGAGGCGCTTATGGCGTGAACGGACCGATTTTGCCGAATAGCTTCGCTTATTATAATGAACAAAAAAAATACGATTATAATGTTTCCGAAGCGGAAAAATTATTAGATAGTATTGACTGGAAAATCGTGGAAATAAATACGGAAATGATTGAAGAAGCAGAAATTGAAATTGAATCGGAAGATGAAGATGTACGCGCTAAAGCGGAAAAAATAATTCAAACAGGCGAGGGCGCTTGGCGCAAAAAGGACGGAAATTTTTTAACAGTCAATTTGCGGACAATTGACAAGGAGGAATATCAAAAAATTGTAGAGGAAATAAAAAAATATTGGGAGGTAATCGGCATAAAAGTTGTTGTTGAAATTATTCCGGCCAGTCAAGCGCAGGCTAGAGTGATTAAGCCGCGGGATTATGAGGCGCTTTTTTACGGGCAGGTTTTAGGGGCTGATCCTGATCCGTATTCTTTTTGGCATTCTTCCCAAGCGAATGAACATGGTTTTAATATTGCGAATTTTGTAAATAAGGAAGTTGATAAACTGCTTGAAGATGCCAGGCTAACAAGCGAAATTTCCATCAGGCAGGAAAATTATAAAAAATTCCAGGAAATAATCGCTGAAGAGGTGCCGGCAATTTTTATGTACTCGCCGCTTTATACGTATGTTCAAGGCAATAGCGTAAAGGGCTTTGATATTAAAAACATATTTGTTCCAAGCGATCGTTTCAATAACATAAGCGATTGGTATTTAGAGACTGAGAAGAAATTGGTGTTTTAGCTTTATCAATTGTCTTAACCACTGAATTTTCCTGATTACACTGAATTACACTGATTATTTATATTCAGTGTAATTCAAAAAAATCGAGTGTTAATCAGTGGTTCAAGACAGCTTTGCCGCAGTGCCGGAATTGGTAGACGGGCTAGTTTCAGGTACTAGTGTCTTTTTAGGCGTAAGGGTTCAAATCCCTTCTGCGGCACTCCATTTTGTCATTGCGAGCGCCAGCGAAGCAATGACAAAAAATCGGGCTATATATAAAAACGTCAATAACAAATATCCCGCTTCAACGGGATTAAAAAAATGTAGCCTAGGCATTCATGCCTAGGCGGCTAATAAAATTAAATAACTATAAACAAAAAATATGATAACAAAGTATAAACCAAAAGCCTCGTCCGCAAGAGCGGCGAGCAGTCAAAGAACAAGAAAAACCTATACTCGCGGCCGGTACGCGGGCGCGAAAATTAGCGCGCCAAAAGCGGCGGCCAAAGAAGTTTTTCACAAAGATAAATTGCGCGTAATCGTTTTGGGCGGGCTTGAAGAAGTCGGGCGCAATATGACATTAATTGAGTATAATAAAGAAATAATAATCATTGACATGGGTTTGCAGTTTCCGGAAGAAGATATGTATGGAATTGATTATATCATTCCGAATATTTCTTATTTGGAAGATAAAGCCGATTGGATTAAGGGCGCGATAATTACCCATGGTCATATGGATCATATCGGCGGCATTCCGCATATTATCGGCAAAATCGGCAATCCGCCTATGTTTACGGGAAAATTAACAGCAGGATTAATCAGGAAAAGATGCGAAGAGCATCGCGCCTGCCCGAATTTAAATATTTCCGAGATTGATGAAAGTTCCGTAGCGCAATTAGGCAAATCGTTTAAAGTGGAATTTTTGCGCGTCAATCATTCAATTCCTGATTCTTTCGCCATTATTATACATACGCCGATCGGCACGGTAATTCATACCGGAGATTTTAAAATTGATTATTCTCCGGTTAATGATAAGCCGGCCGATTTGAATCGGATCGCGCAGATCGGCGGACAGGAAGTGCTTTTAATGATGTCTGATTCCACTGATTCAACTCACCCGGGCTATCAGATTTCGGAATCTTCAATCGGCGATGAAATGGATAGGATTTTTGAGAAAATTTCCGGCCGTATAATCATCGGCACTTTTGCTTCCCAGCTTTCGCGTATTCAAAAATTGTTTGATTTGGCAAGAAAGCACAATCGTAAAGTTTATTTGCAAGGCCGCAGCATGAATGATAACGTGGATATCGCGCACAAAATCGGTTATTTAAAATTCAACCCCGGAATTTTAATTCGCGATGCTGATTTAAGGCGTTTGCCAGATGAAAAAATAATGATACTCGGAACAGGGGCGCAAGGCGAAAGCAACGCGTTTTTAGTAAGGGTGGTTACAGGCGCGCACAGAACCGTTAGCTTGAAAAAGGGCGATACGGTGATTTTTTCGTCATCGGTTATTCCGGGCAATGAAAGGTCAATTCAAAATTTAAAAGATCAAGTAGTGCGCCAAGGCGCCCATATTATCCATTATCAGATGATGGATGTACATGCGGGCGGACACGCTAAACAGGAAGATCTAAAATTAATGATGCGTTTGTTAAAGCCGAAATTTTTTATGCCTATTGAGGGCAGCCATTATATGCTGCAAGCGCATGCGGATTTGGCGGAACAAGTCGGCATACCCTTAGAAAATATTTTTGTTCCCGATAACGGACAGGTAGTTGAATTGTCAATCGCGAAAAATCAAACCAAAATTGACAGTAAGGCCGGTTTTGGCACGGTAAAAATAAAAGATTCGCAAACAGGCAGAATAATTTTGGTTAACGGCGAATTAACCAAAGAAAAAATAGCCGCTGATTACGTAATGGTTGACGGGCTTGGCGTAGGAGACGTATCTAATATAGTTTTGCGAGACAGGAGAGTTATGGCTGAAGACGGCATGATTGTGGTTATCGCGACGATAGATTCTAAAACAGGAGATATAATAGGCAATCCGGATATTATTTCCCGCGGTTTTGTGTATATGAAAGAAAATCGCGAGTTAATTGAAAAAACAAGAATGAAAGTAAAAAATCTGGTTCGCGAGCACAAGGGCACCAGCAGGGCGGATGACGATTTTATAAAAAATAAAATCCGCAACGATGTCGGACAATTTTTATTCAGTAAAACCAAAAGAAGGCCAATGGTTCTGCCTGTGGTAATTAAGGTCTAAAAAAATACAATCAAAAAACACGCGACACGCATCATACAACAAATTTAATCATTTGCTGCATGATGCGTGTCGCGTGTTCTTTTATTATTTTTTTACGAATTCCTCGCTAACCGTCTCCCACATATCCATTAGCCGGTCTTCAATGAATTCCAAATTATCATCATCGGTTAATTTGCCTTTTTCAAGAAAATAATCAATTGTTTCTATTACATATTGTTTGTAGGCATCGCGAGTATATCCTCCTTGTTCGCGCATCTTTTTTTTAACTAAAGATAATATTTCTTCAATTTCAAATTCCATATATTTGTTTGAGTTATTTATATTTTTATTATAATATATTATTTCAAAATAGCCAAATTTAAAATCTAAATTTAAAATTTAAAATTTATTTGACATAATTAATAAAATATGTTACTGTGTACGATTAGTTTGTACATTTTATTTTTGGCAAAAACATTAAAAATAAGGAGGGAAATAATGTTTGATTTTAGAATCGAGGTAGCTGGCGAAATATTAAGAGTTATTACTCATAACATGGCGCATTTAGATGAGGTTGTGGCAATCTGTGCCGTTAAATGGTTTGGCAATATGGAATTTCTTGATAAATATTGCCGTGGAGGCGACGACAGTCTATGTTCCGCTTTGTACTTAGGCGTCAACGGTGGCGCGGGAGATGAACATCCTATTAGCGGCAAGCCTTTTAAAAAGAAAGGTAAATGTTGCGCAATACTGATCGCAAAAGCGTTAAAATTTGAAGATGAAAAATTTCAAAAATTTAAAAAAATTTTGGAATTTACGAAGAAAAACGATGTTGACGGCTACACGCAAGGAGGCTGCCGTGATATTGCGTCTGTTTTAAATCTTCTTCATAGACAGCATCAAGATAAAGAAAACCAATTGGATAATTTGGAGTGGATGATTAACGCAATATGGCTTAAGTATGAATTTGACTACGAGAATGACGACTTCACGATTGATCATATCGCGAAAGTTGCCCAAGAAAATCAAAACCAAATTCATTTTAATGCTGATGAATGGCTTGACACCGGCACAGAGGCGATTAGACAAGGCCAAATTGATTTTTTGGCCGCGGTAGAGGAATATAAGAGCAAAGAGAAAGCGGGAGAAATATTAACTGCTTACATTCCTTTTTGGCTAAAAAAGAAAAAAAAGACAGTTCAGCTAAAAATTGTGGCGCTTAAATCGGATAGTTATAAAATGGTAGCTGCCGCAAAATCCAAAAAAGGGGGCAGTGCTAATTTTGTAATAATTCAAAATTCTAAAGGTAACATTTCGGTGTTATCAAATGGTTGGCCAAGCTTTCACGAAACAGCAGCAATTCTGCGCTATGAAGAGCAGAAAAAAAATAGTCTGATTATTACAGATGATTGGCGTGAACTTGCTTCCGAAGGAACGGTAGAAGGCGCGAATATTTGGTATTTTTATAAAAATATAAACGCGCTTTTAAATGGAGGATTTACGCATCCTGAAACTTCGCCAACAAAATTGTCCATAAAAGAAATTATTCGTGCCGTTTGTCTAGGTTTAGATAAACAGGCATACCGTTGGACAGGATGCAAAAAAGGACAATTTTGCGCCAAAAAATTCTGCCCTTATTACCCGTGGGGATTGGATAGGTGCAAGGATGTTCGTTATGCTTTGTGGCGCAAAAAATTAATCGCCGCGTAAACAACCATTAATTAATGTATAAATTAATATACAAAACCCCGATTGACTTAATAAAAATCGGGGTTTTAAATTTGCATTAAAATACCGGTTTGGAGTATAATATAGATAATTATAAAAATAAACATATAAAATATTATCAGTATAAAAACACGCGACAGCGCCGGAAACAGAGTAAATGGAAGGCCATTTTAAATATATCGGCTATCGTAATCATTCAAGGCGTGAAATTAGCGGCTTATTTAAAGAACTTTTTAAGCCTTTTTTTTGTTTTTGCCATATTTAAGCCTTTATATTTTATTTTCCGCGTACTTTTTTATAAAATAATTATAAAAGCTTATTGCGCGCAAAGGTCATTATTTAGAAAATTAGGCTGGAATAAAATCGGCAGGAATTTTTTTTCCTTTATGTTTAATCAGCGGCTTGTTCATGTATTAGTCGTAGTTATTACTTTTCTGTTGCTATTTATCAATCTTTCAACCAGAACCGAGGCAGGCGGCTTAACGGACTTGGCGCATAAAACCATATTGGCAAGCTTGATTAATCCGGAGTTTAGCGTTAATAATATCGCGGACGAGCAATTAATCGTAGAAACGTTTGACAGGGAAGCGATAATTTCCCCTACGCAGCAAAGCTATCTTGATAATTTGGGAAGTTTTAAAGCTCAACAGCGAGTGGTTATGGAAAATCATACGGAAGAAGAAGATGAGTTTTTACAAATAATTAAAAACGGCGCGTCAATTGTCAGGCCGGAAATAGCGGAAACAAAAATTACCAAAAGAGATAGAGAAAAAATTATTACGCATAAAGTACAGCCGGGCGATAGTGTCAGCACAATCGCGCAAAATTACGGAATAAGCGTTAGCACGATTTTATGGGAAAATAATTTAAGCGCTTATAGCATAATCAGGCCGGGCGATAATTTGGATATTCTGCCGATGAGCGGGATCACTTATAAAATTAAAAGCGGCGATAGCATAAGCAAGGTTGCCAGGCAGTATAACATTGAAGGAGAAAAAATAGCATCAGTTAATAAATTAGAGAATAATTCATTAAAGATTGGGCAAAAATTAATTATACCGGGAGCGAAAAAGGCGATTTATTCTTCTTATAAGCCGACAACATATACCGGTTTTGAAGCGATTAAAAATATTGTTAAGGCACCGAGCGCGAAGCCGGTTGTGGGCAACAAAATGAATTGGCCGACAATCGGCAAGAGAATTACGCAGTATTATTCCTGGCGCCATCATGGTTTGGATATTGCCAATAGAACCGGCACCCCGCTTTACGCGGCTGATGCCGGAACGGTAGAAGTCGCTGGCTGGGGGACCGGTTATGGAAACCAAATTGTAATTAATCACGGCGGCGGCAAGAAAACCAGATATGCTCATTGCTCAAAATTTTACGTAAAAAAAGGCAATACCGTTACAAAAGGCCAGACAATCGCCGCAATGGGTTCAACCGGCTGGTCTACCGGCTCGCATATCCATTTTGAAATTATTATTAATGGTGCCAAAAAGAATCCTTTGAATTATATTAGATAAATCAATTGCGAATTATCAATTACACCCGTCAAGCGAGTACAAGCGAATTACGAATTACGAATTGTGTATAACCGCAAGAAAGCTAAAAAGAAATATTTTATATATTATTTATGAATATTATTATCGGGTTAATTATTATGGCTGTCGGTTTTGCGTTTATTGCCAAGACTGAATGGTTTTTAAATAATTTTGGCAGAATAACTTGGTTTGAGGCGCATCTGCCAACTTCCGGCGGAACTCGCATGGGCTATAAATTATTAGGCATGGCAATTGTTTTTATCGGCGTATTATTCGCGGCAAATATAATCGGCGGTTTTATGTCTTGGGTTTTAGGGCCGGTGATTAAATTGTATAAGTAGGAACAGGGTACTGCCCTGTTCCTGCAGTTCATTTTTACGCTTTGCCCTGTTTTTTCTTATAAGCTAGCTATTTATTATTTCTCTTGACAAAAATTTAAAATGGGTATATACTCATAAATAATAATAAGCATATATTCAAAATTAATCCAATTTTAAGAATTATGCTTTATTATATATTTTATATAATATAATAATATAAAACTAGAAAGGGAGGTGATAAATATGCCATATAGAAATGGAACAGGTCCGGAAGGGAAAGGACCTAAAACCGGCAGAGGTTTAGGTCCTTGCGGAGATGGAACTCCAAGAGGAAACGGAAGAGGCTTAGGCTTAGGCCGCGGACGAGGCAAGCCAATAGGCCGCGGTTTAGGCAGAAATACCGATAATAATTCGGAAATCAAGAAGTAAAGATGAACCCGGCCTGTAAATCCGCGAAAGACTTGTTAATTTAAGCCTTGGGCTTAAAAATCAAAAAAATATGCGAAACAGAATAGGGCGCCCGCGCCTAAAAAGGAGAATATATTTTAATCCTAAAATAAATTATTTTAAGCCGCAGGGCGTGCCTATGAGTGTTTTGGAAGTTGTGGAATTAAAAAAAGAAGAGATGGAAGCAATTCGCTTGAAAAATATAAAAAATTTAGATCAGCGCGAATGCGCGGAAAAAATGAAAACTTCGCCGGCAACCCTGCAGAGGATTCTGTCATCCGCTTATCAAAAAATCGCTGTTGCCTTAACGGAAGGCAAAGCAATTAAAATTATTAATGAATAAAAAATATGAACCAAGAAAATAAAGTTATAAAAATTTGCGCGGCCACGAGCGATAAAGGCATAAACGCGGAAATAGATTCCCGCTTTGGGCGCTGCGGACATTTTACGCTGTTTACGATACAGAATAAAGAAATATTAAATACGGAAGTCGTTCAAAACAGCGGAGCAAGCCAGAGCGGCGGCGCCGGAATTAGCGCGGCAGAGCAGGTTGGAAAATTGGGAGCGGATATATTGATCGCGCAAAACATCGGGCCGAAAGCGGCAGGTGTTTTGGAAAAATTAGATATTAAAATAGTAAAGAAATCCGGAATTGTTAAATCAGTTGTTGAAGAATATATAAAAAATTATTTATAAAATTCAAAGATATGCCTCAAAAGATTTTTATTCCGCTGTTGAATGATAATGGAGAAAATTCGGAAATTTCTCTTCATTTCGGCCACGCGCCTTATTTTGGCTTGTATAACGCGGATACAAAAGAATTAATAATCAAGGAAAATAAATTAGACCATGATAATTCGCAAAAAAGCCCTGTTGAGCAAATTATAGAAAGCGCTGATCCGGAAATCGTATTCGCGCGGGACATAGGACAAAGGGCGATAATGCTTTTTAAGGAAAAAAATATAAAATTAAAAACCGGCCCGTATAAAATTTTAAAAGAGGTAATTGAAAATGTTGAAAATTTAGAAGATTTAAAAAACGATTGCGGGCATTAAAATTTATGGCAAATAAACAAGCGCGAATAATCGGCGTTACCGGCGGCAAAGGCGGTACCGGCAAATCAACTGTTTGCTCATCCTTGGCTTATGAATTGGCTAAGGATTTTAAGGTTCTCTTAGTTGACGCTGACGCGGACTGCCCCAATGATCATTTGCTTCTAAGCGTTAAAAGAAAAAAATTGCAAACAGTTGAACAAAGAGTCCCGAAATGGGATTTTGATATGTGCGTCCAATGCGGCCTATGCGGAACGGTTTGCAAGACAAACGCGATTGTATCAATTAAAAATAAAAATCCGATTTTTACAAGCGAACAATGCAATGGCTGCGGCGCCTGTGTTTTAACATGCCCTCAAAACGCGATTAGCTGGAGCAAAAAAGCAATCGGCGAAATTTACAAAGGGGAAAATTATAATATTGATCTTTTATCAGGCGAATTAAAAACCAATGAGCCCATTTCCGAGTTTGTGGTAAATGAATTAAATATCATAATAAAAAAAATCAAAAAAAATTATGATTATATAATTATTGATACGGCCGCCGGCATCCACTGTCCGGTAATCGCCGCTTTGGAAATGTGCGATCGCGCCTTTGCCGTAACAGAACCAACGCCTTTGGGCAGGCACGACCTTGAATTGATTTTACAACTTTTAAAAAAATTGAATATTAAAACAGAAATAATTTTAAATCGCGCGGATATCGGCGATAAAAATCTGATTTATGATTTAGCTGAGAAATTACAGATAAAAGTCGCTGTTGAAATCCCATATTCTAAAACCATCGCGCGAAAATACGCTAAAGGCGAACCGATTCAAAATGAGAGTATAAAAAATATTTTAATAAATAAATGAAACAAATAACAATTCTTTCCGGCAAGGGCGGTGTTGGCAAAAGCAGTATTGCCGCTTCTTTGGGAATTTTATTGGCAAAAAAACATAAAATCGTATTAGCGGACTGCGATGTTGACGCGCCTAATTTGGCTTTGGTTTTTGGAATTGAAAGAAAATTTTTTTTAGAGTGGGAAAATATTTCCACAAATGAAAAAGCCGTGTTTGATTTAAAGAAATGCGTGTCTTGTAAAAAATGTTTTGATATTTGTTATTTTAAGGCTATTGATTGGGTAAAAAACAAGCCGAGTTTAAAAGAATTCGGCTGCGAGGGCTGCGGCGCTTGTAAAATTGTTTGTCCGGAAGGCGCGATAATTTTAAAAAAAATCAATAACGCTAAAATCGGCTATGTTAAAACAAAATATGGCTTTAAATTGGCTTCGTCCCAGTTGAATATCGGCGAATCCGGATCCGGAAAATTGGTTAACAAGGTTAAGGAAAAGGCCAAAAATATATCCGCTGACGCGGATATTATGCTGGTTGACTCGGCGGCCGGCATTGGCTGTCCCGTGATCGCTTCTGTTTCAGGAAGCGATTACGCTGTTTTAGTAGTTGAACCGACGCCTGCCAGCTTGTCTGACATGAAAAGAGCGCTTGCGGTTGTTAATCATTTTAACAGCGATAAAGGAATAATAATTAATAAATTTGATATTAACAAAAAATATTGCCAAAGAATTGAAGAGTTTGCTGAAACGCGAAAAATAAAAATTATCGGCAAATTGCCTTTTAATAAAAATTTTGTTAAAGCTTTGGTGGAGATGAAGCCGGTTATTGAGATAGATGAGGATATTAGGGAGTTGTTTGACGAGGTTGTTGGAGCTATAATGAACGCGAAAATTTTTCGCAATTTTTAATTAAAAAGCTATTCCAAATTTTTAATCCCCTTCCCAAAACCCCGCGGCTTAAAATTAAGATATTCGCGCGCCAAGCCAATGTCATCGGATTTTTTTACAAGCAGGCGCGGAATCTGGTCTTTAACCAAGAGGCGCGGAAAAATTAGAGCGGCAATTTTTAAGATAAAAAGCGGGATATAAATAATTTTTATTTTTTTATTATAAGCGCGCGCGATCAGATTAACCAAATTTTTATAAGAAAAACTGTCAGCGCCGGCTAAAATATAGCTGGTGTTATTTTTTTCACTTTGAATGGAATTGATTATCGCCGCGACAACATCATCAACGAAAACAGGGCTTAATTCAGAATCGCCTTTTCCGGGCACGGGAATAAAATAGGATTTTTTTATTTTATTAATAAGTTTTTGAATAACCTCATCGTTTTTGGCTCCGTAAATCTCGGCAGGCTTTAATATTATCCAATCGTGTTTGTATTTTTTTACCATTTGTTCGGCTAAAAATTTTGAATAAGCGTAAGCTCCGCCTGTTTGGGAGGCCGCGCGCGAGCTGATGAAAATAAATTTTTTAACAAAGTTTTTTTCCGCCGCTTGAAGCAGATTTTTTGTGCCTTCCGTATTAATTTGAAAATATTTTTTTGTTTTGTTTGTATGGGTAACGCCCGCCAAGTGCATTACAACATCTATATTTTTAAGCGCTTTATCAAGGCTGTTAAAATCGTTTAGATTTCCGGTTTTAATTTTAAGCTTTTCTGTTTTTTCAAACTGGAATTGCCCTCTGCTCAAAACAGCCAAATCGTCAAAACCGGCTTTAATTAATTTTTTTATTAAAATTTTTCCAATCCCGCCGCTAGCGCCGGTAATTAATATTTTCATGTTTTCATATATCACGTATCACTCGTCACGTAACACGCGACAAAATTAGCGTGTGTATAAAAATTCTTTAATTCTGAATAAAACCAAATTTTTAATAAATTCAAATACTGCCGGAAGACGCACAAAGGATTTTCTTTTACCGCAAAGTCCGAGAAACTCAGTGGGAATTTCCGCGATTTTTGCTTTTAAGCGGCGGACGTTAATCATAATTTCCGCGTCAATAAACCAGTCATTTGATTTTAAATCAAGCTTGTCGTAAAAATTTCGCGTAAAAATTTTCGGTTTGGAATTTATGTCTTTGGCTTTTAATCCGGGGAAGAATAAATTAAAAATTAAATTATAAACAGTTGAAATTATTTTTCGCCAAATACCGTCGCCGCGCGTTAAGCGGTAGGTTTTAACAATTTCAAAATCATTGGTTTTAATTTTTTTAAAAACTCTAAGCAAGTCTTTAATCGGCATTTGCCCATCGCCGTCAATTACGGCAATAAATTTGCCGCCTGTTTTTTTAAATCCGCTTTTCATGTCCCAGCCCATCATGCCTTTTTTAACTTTGCAAACACATTTTATATTTTTATTTTCTTGGGCGATTTGTTCCGCGTATTTCGGGGTTGAGTCATTGCTGTTTTTTAAAAAATTGGCGACTAAAATTAATTCATAATCATTAATATCATTATTTCTAAAGTCAGCCTTAACTTTGTTAACAAAATTAAATATTTCTTTTTCCATGGTATAACAAAGAATTACCACGGATAATTCCGGCTCAAAAAGCGGTTGATTTTTATGATGATTATTTTTTAGCATAATAGCTGATTTGCGCCATGCGCGCGAAAATATATTTTTGTTTTTTTAATGAAAATTTTTCTTCCAATATTTTATTAATATCCCTATATTTTGAAACATGGTCATCATGCGCGTTTTTTTGCCCTGCCAAGCGCATGGCGATTTTTGAGACCCGATTTTCCGTAGGCAGGTACACAAGCAGTTCCGTGTTTTTGTTCATTAAAATAAATTCATCCAGCAGTTTTTTAATTTCTTCTAAATATAAATGTTCCAATACTCCGGATAAAATTATTTTTTCAGGCTTTAATTTTTTATAATCGTCAATTTCCGTTAATTCCGGCTCAATATCATAATTGATGATATTATTTTTTTTCAGCAGTTTTTTAAAGTGCCCGACGCCGCAGCCAAAATCAAGAATTACGCCTTTTTCATTTTTTAAATTTCCGAGTTTTATTATTGTATTTAAGATTTTTCGAAAATAAATTCCGGCAAAGCCTCTGTAATAATCTTCAGTGTAATCAATTGTACGCGCGTTTCTCGCCATGTTATTTTTTATAGTAAACAAAAGAATTATCGTCTTCAAAAATCAGCTCCCAGTCGTCTTCGCCGCTTAAATATTCTTCAAGCGGATTTAATTCCTTGTCTTTATTTTTAAAGCCTAAAAAAGTTTTTTCAAACCAATTGAATTTGGTTGTTTTATGTTTTTTATCCAGCACCAAATTAATATTATATTCATTTAACTTATCGGATATTTTTTCTTTATTAGAAAATTCATAATATTCTTCCAGTAAAGAATGGTTATTGATTTGAAGCATCGGCAGCCTGCCGTCAATGAATATTTTGTGATCCGGCCAATTCCAAATTAAATACCCGCCATAACCGTAATTATTAAATATTTTTAGATTTTCTTGCGCTAATGTTTTTATTTTTTCCAAAGCGCCGCATGGATACGATTGGCAGAATTTTTTATTTTTAAAAGGCGAGTTAGTAAAGTTTGTTAAAACCAAAGTTAAAAAGATTGAAATGCTCAAGCTTGTTATCAGAGAAAAATAAATATATCTGTTTTTAAATAAATAAAAATATATTTTTTTAAAATTATTTTTATTTATTGAACTTGTCGCGGCAGTAATAAAAGGGAGCGAGGCAATAAAAAAAATCGGGAAATTTCGTCTGGATTTGAACGCGGCCGCCAAAAGCAAGATGCTTATGAAAAAGTGCCAAAGATTAATCTTTTTACCCCAAGGGTGACCCGCAGGAAATGCCCTTGGGGTGCACTTTGTATTTTTGTTTTCAAAAAACAATAAAACAATAATTAGTATAAAAATAACAAAAAAAGCTTGTTGCGGGTAATAAAGCGGGGGATTCCAGACAGGGAGCCATTCCGCGATGTGCTTCATATAGTACGTGTTTTTATACTCAAGCATAAAGCTGAAATATTTGTAATGGTATGGAGTGATAAGAACAGCCAGAGATGAGATAGTTGCTGATAAAAAAATATAAAAATATTTTTTTCTTTCAAAAATTTTAAAATCAAAAAAGTTAATTTTAAAATGTTTTATGACTTTTGGAATAAACAGATTTACGCACAGATAAAACCAAAGGATAACAAGACCCAGCATAAAACCGCCGTGTAAATTAGCCCAGACAAAGAATAACAGTGGTACCAAACAAAGAAATTTATTATCTTTTGTTGTATGAAATTTATCAATTATAAATAATAACGGCAAAAGCATTAAAACCGAAAGTTCTTGCATCCGTACGCCAAAATGCGGGAGGATTCCCGCCAGACCGATTATTTCAATTATTAATATAAATATAAAGTGCAGCTTATCTTGAAAATATTTTTTTAACAATAGATTATTAAGTAAAAAAATTATCAGCAATCCGATTAACGCGAAAATTATATTAAGCGCGGTATAGTTAATTTTGGTGAAAACAAGAAAGCCGGCTAAATTAAGCAGCCATTCATGGTCAACCCATGTCTTCCCTTCTAGCGTATAATTATAGTTTTCATTCCATGGAACATGTTTTTCCAAATATATTTCTTCTCCGGCTTTCAAATGCCAGCCAAGGTCAGGATCAAGATAGTTAAAAGAGTTTGTTAAAAATAACGAAAAAATTAAAATATAAAATAAAACCGTAATTATTAAATTAAAATTAAATTTTCGCATAAATTTTTGATTATGTTTTGATTTTAGCATAAATGTTTGTTGTTTGCTATTTTTTATGATAAAATATAATAAATGTGAATAACTTTTATCTTTTTTGCTTTTACGGCGAATCGCCGTAATATCCAAAGAATAAGGAAAGGGGGTGAATTATGAAAAATAAATTATTTAAAAACATCGCGGTTATTGCTGTTTTTGTGTTTTTATTTTCTATTATAACGGTAACTCCCGGAATGACTCAGGGTCCTGATATTGGTACTGGCTATGCCGCAAATACAGGTTTAGTAACGGCTACCGAAACAGACCCAAGACAAATGGCGGTTGATATTGTTAAATATTTAATGACATTTTTAGGCATTATAGCGGTTGTTGTAATTTTGTTGGGTGGTTTTAAATGGATGACTGCCGCCGGAAATGAGGATAAAGTCGCTGAAGCGAAAAAATTAATAATTGCCGGTGTTATCGGTTTGATTATTATTTTATGCGCTTACGCAATCGTAAACTTTGTAATTGGCATTACCAATGATGCTTTGAGTGGTGATATTGTTTAAAAATATAGTGGGTCCCTCTAGAATTCTAGGGATCCACCCTTATAAAAATAAAAATTGTTTTTATAAGGGTGGACGATTATTAATTTAATAAATAATATGAAAATTAAATTATTTAAAAACATCGTGGTTATTGCTGTTTTTGTGTTTTTATTTTCTATTATAACGGTAACTCCCGGAATGACTCAGGGTCCTGATATTGGTACTGGCTATGCCGCAAATACAGGTTTAGTAACGGCTACCGAAACAGACCCAAGACAAATGGCGGTTGATATTGTTAAGTATTTAATGACATTTTTAGGCATTATAGCGGTTTGCGTAATATTATATGGCGGTTTTATATGGATGACAGCTTCGGGTAATGAAGATAAAGTTGACAAGGCAAAGAAAATTATTATTGCCGGAGCAATCGGCTTGGTTGTTGTATTGGCGGCTTACGCAATCGTAAACTTTGTAATTGGCATTACCAATGATGCTTTGAGTGGTGATATTGTTTAAAAATATAGCGGGTCCCTCTAGAATTCTAGGGATCCGCCCTTATAAAAATAAAAATTGTTTTTATAAGGGTGGACGATTATTAATTTTATAAATTATGTATATTAAGGAGCTTAAGATAATTTTATGTTAAATACCGTAAAAAAAATATTTACCCTTTTGTTTTTAGCGATTCTTGTTTTTAATTTTTTGGCGCCTGTTCAAGTCGGCGCTTTGGATTTGGGCATGACATACGCGGAAAATCTTGATTTACCGGAAGCGGAAGATGATGATGTGCGCGATATGGCGGTTACGATTATCAAGTATTTAATTACATTTTTAGGTATTATCGCGGTTGCGATTATTCTTTATGGCGGTTTTGTCTGGATGACGGCTGCCGGAAATGAAGATCGTGTTACTAAAGCAAAAAATATTATTATTGCGGGGGTGATTGGTTTGGTTATTGTTATCGCGTCTTATGCAATTGTTAATTTTGTAATTGAAATGACCAATGATGCCCTTGATGGTGATTTGTAAATAAGGTTGGTAAATTAAGCAGATAACATCTTTGCTCCTTTGGTTTGTTATCTGTTTTTAGATTTTAATATTTATCGTTTTATGCGAAAATTAAAAACTAAAAATAAAATAATTTTTTTAACAGCCGTTTTTTTGGCTTTTTTTATTTTTACGCCTTTTGTTTCGGCTGATGGCGCCACCGATGCTTTAACCGGCTTAAACACGGCCGCAAATAAAGGTTATGGCGTAAGTGATGTTAACGCTGATGACAGCGGAGTTATGAATAGTCTTCCCGGCGCGATTGGAAAGGTGATTGGCGTTATTTTGTCTTTGGTTGGCGTAGCCTTTTTAATTTTAATGATTTACGGCGGTTTTATTTGGATGCTGGCGCGCGGCAATGAGCAGGAAGTAACCAAGGCGAAAGATTTAATCCAATCCGCGATAATCGGCTTAGTGATTGTTTTGGCGGCTTACGCGATTACCGCGTATATTGGCGATAAGTTAATGGAAATACCAAAATAATTATGAAAAAAGTTTTAATATCTTTATTAACAATTATTTTTTTAAATATTGCATTTATCGCGCCGGTTGTCGTTGAAGCGGCTGATAAAAGTGCTAAAAGTTTATTTAATTCAAGTTTAAAAGAAACAGCTGAAAAAACCGGACATCTTGATTCCAAAATTACTAAAGCAGGCGCGCTTAAAGGCGTTAGTTTAGTTATATCAGTAGTTTTGTCTTTAATTGGCGTGGTTTTTTTAATTTTAATGATTTACGGCGGTTTTATCTGGATGAATTCGCGCGGGAATGAGCAAGAGGTTGAAAAAGCTAAAAATATTATCAGAAATTCAATTATCGGCTTATTAATTGTCATCGCGGCTTACGCGATAACCGCCTTTATCGGGGATAATTTGGCTGTTTGGGTTGTAAAAGAGTAAAGGCGCAATATTTTACCTGTTATTCCCGCAAACTCTGAGGCGGGAATGACAAATAAGGTACATATAATTTATGCAAAAACAAAAAAGAAAATTTATTATAATTTTAGTTTTTTCAATTTTTATTGTTTTTTCTTTGGCGGCAGTTGTTGAAGCGCAAGGATTAAAAGATGCTTTTGGAAATACCGGAAATGCCGGTACAGTCGCAGGTGCAGGTGGATATAAAATAGACGGCACAGTAACAGCCGAAAGCATGGTAGCCAAAGTAATAAATATTATTTTATCAACTTTGGGGGTCGTATTTTTAATTTTAATGCTTTATGGCGGTTATATCTGGATGACAGCCTCTGGTGATGAAGCACGGGTAACAAAGGCAAAAAACTTAATTACAGCCGCGATTATCGGGGTGATTATAGTTGTTTCAGCTTACGCGATTTCTTATTTTGTTATTGAAAAAGTTACTACAGGGGTTTTGGATAATGCTCCCGCAACAAAAGCGCCAGATCCGTAATTTAGCAAGCTTAGTTTAAAAATAAAATTAAAATATAGAAAAACATGAAAAACAAAATTAAACATTTATTTATTTTGCTTTGTTTGATAGTGATATTGATATTGCCTTACTTTGTGTTCGCGCAAACCTCGCCGTTAAAAGGATTACAAGATGTGCAAGAAGCCGGAAGCGGCTATGCCAAAATAGATAACGGTGCTGACGAAAATAATTTGGCCGCCAATGCCGGTAAAGTCGTGCAAATCTTTTTTTCAGTTTTGGGAATTATTTTTGTAACTTTAATGTTATATGGCGGTTACGTCTGGATGACAGCCGCCGGAGACCGGAGCAAGGTGGAGCGGGCGCAGGATACGATACGGCGCGCGATAATCGGCTTGCTAATTACCGTCGGCTCTTACGCGATAACGCAATTTATTTTAGTAAGAATATTAATATAATGGTTAATAAAAAAATAAAATTTATAAATGGTTTTTTGTTGATTGCGCTTTTATTTTTATTTGCTATTCCCGTATTGGCTGGCCCGTTTACTGATTCTGATGCGGTTGTCGGAAAAGATAGCATGCTTGGAAAATTCAGTGAAAGCGCCGGTTTTCAATCTGATGAATCAGGCTCGGAATTGGGTAAATTTATGGCTATCATCATAAAAACTTTTTTAAGCATTTTAGGCATAATTTTTATAATTCTAATAATTCTGGCCGGTTTTAATTGGATGACATCCGAAGGCGATGAACAAAAAGTGACAAAAGCCAAGGAAACTATTCGGACAGCGATTATCGGCTTGTTTATAATAATTGCCGCGTACGCTATTACTTATTTTATATTCAACGCCTTGCCTTTTGGCGGGAACGTAGGGTAATTTGATTTTGTTAAAATATAATAGTATAATAATAAACATAAAGGTAATAAAATATTACCTTGTTTTATATTATACAAGTAATGTTAATATTCGCATGTCCCGCACGTGTGCCGTTCTACGGTATTCGTAGCGCGGGTTCGCGAAGCGAATAACTATGGTCAGAAGACGAAAAAAAAGAAAAGGCATGTTAAGCTTTTTAAGGGTGCCAAGCTTGCCGAGTTTGGATTTGGATTCTGATACAAAAAAAGGCATTTTTATTGTTTTTATAATGTTTTTAGGGGCAATTGCTCTTTTAGGGCTTTTTGATTTGGCCGGATTTTTAGGTATATATTTAAAACAAGGCTTGATTTTGGCTTTTGGCTGGGGTAAATTTATTTTGCCGGTTGTTCTTTTGGTTTGGGGCTACGCGCTTTATGACGAGGAGCGCTTTGAACTTAGGGGAGGAACTTATTTGGGCGTAATGCTTTTTTTTATTGCTATTCATGTTTTATTTTTTTTGCTGATAGAAAGAGATTTATGGGAAGAATCAATCGCGATTGGCCGAGGCGGAGGTTATTTGGGTCTGTTTTTCGCGGATATATTTTTAAACTTAACCGGCTATATTGCCTCGCTTTTGCTTAGTTTGGTTTTGTTGATTGTTTCTTTGCTTTTGATATTTAATACTTCTTTGCTTGCTATGTTCGGGCGCGACAGTTACTTTGCGAAAATAATTTACCCGATTAATTTTGTTATTGCCAAGATTTTCGGCTTAAAAGCAAAAGAAGAGGAAGAGGATGAAGACGAAGAAGAAGATGAAGAAGGGGAAGAAGACAGCGAAGATGATGAAGATGAAAGAGGAGAGGATGATGAGGATGAAGAAAAAGATGAAGACGAAGAAAGTGATGAAGAAGATGAAGAACCCTCCTTCGCTGAAGCTTCGGCGGGCAAGGATAATGATGAAGAAGAAGAGATTTCAGCACAAGTAAATACTAATGAAAAAGAGCTTGAAAATATTTGGTGGATGAAGCCTGCTCAATCAAACTTAAGCATTCCTTTAAGTTTGTTAAACGGCAAGAAAGACAAACCGACCAGCGGAGATATTGAGAATAATAAGGATATTATAAAAAAATCTTTGGAAAATTTTGGCATTCCGGTGGAAATGGGCGGCGTTAGCGTTGGTCCGACTGTTACCCAATATACTTTTAGGCCTGCTGAAGGCGTAAAATTATCCCGTATAACCAATTTAAGCAATGATTTGGCTTTGGCCTTGGCTGTCCATCCGATTCGCATTGAAGCGCCTATTCCGGGAAAGTCATTGGTGGGCGTTGAAGTGCCTAATCAAGCTAAAGCGGTGGTGGGTTTTAAAGAGGTTATGCTTAGCAAGAGTTATAAGAATAGAAAAAATAATATGCAGCTCGCGCTTGGCAAAGATGTATCTGGAAATGTCTGGCTGAATGATATTACAAAAATGCCGCATTTGCTGGTTGCCGGAGCGACAAATTCCGGTAAATCGGTTTGCTTGAATACGATTATAGTCAGCTTGATGTATCAAAACACGCCTGATAATTTAAGATTTATCATGGTTGATCCGAAAAGGGTTGAATTAGTCGGTTATAACGGCATGCCTTATTTAATGACTCCGGTTATTACCGAGGTGCCAAAAACCATTAACGCCCTGAAGTGGTGCTTAAATGAAATGGATCGGCGCTTTGATATATTATCTAAATCCGGCAAGCGGAATATTCAAACATATAACGAGTCTATGGAAATAAAAATGCCTTATTTGGTGTTTGTGATTGACGAATTGGCTGATTTAATGGTGGCGGCCGCCAAAGATATTGAAGCAGGTATTATTCGTTTGGCGCAGATGGCGCGAGCCGTTGGCATTCATTTGGTTTTAGCGACCCAAAGGCCGAGCGTTGATGTTATTACCGGTTTGATTAAAGCCAATATGCCGGCGAGAATCGCCTTTTCAGTCGCTTCCAGCACGGATTCTAGAACAATTTTGGACGGCTTGGGAGCGGAAAAATTATTAGGCCGCGGCGATATGCTTTTTATAAATGCCGAACTTTCTAAGCCGGTGCGCATACAGGGAGCGTTTTTGTCTGACGAGGAGATTAAAAAAATTGTCCGTTATGTTAAATCTAAAGGCGGCAAGCCGGATTATGTCGGCAGAATTACGGAAAGGCAGAAAGTTCAAGGCAATGCCGGTATCGGTTTGAACGGAATTTCCGGCGATGAAGACGAGCTTTTGTATGAAGCCAGAGAAACAGTAATTAATATGAACAAAGCGTCTGCCTCGCTTTTGCAAAGAAAATTGCGCGTTGGCTACGCGCGCGCGGCAAGTATCCTTGATCAACTGGAAGAAGCCGGAATTGTCGGTTCGTCAAACGGTTCAAAGCCGCGTGAGATTTTGATAAGCAAACAACAGCTAGAAGCAATTGATAACCAAGGCGTAAGCGGAGTGCCGGTTCATGATAAGAATGAGGCAGAAGAGCCAGAAAATTATTTAGGAGAAGAATCTGAAAATCCGCCGGCGTTTAAAGGCGATAATGATTTTGATGGCGAGAACGAAGATGATGAATCCTCCTACGCTAAAGCTTCGGAGGACAAGGACGAAGAAGATTTTGATAAATTATTTGCGAAATAAGATATAATTAATAATCCTTGATTCATAATTCTTAATTCATAATTCACAAAAAATATGATAATAACTTGGCAAGGGCATTCTTGCTTTAAAATTCAAGACAAAACGGGGGTTGACGGCATAACAATTGCCACCGATCCTTTTGAAAATAAAATCGGCTTGCGCGTTCCCAATTTTGAAGCCGATATTGTAACCGTGAGCCACGATCATTATGATCACAATAACGTAAAAGCTTTGCGCGGCGAACCGTTTATTATTAATATTGCCGGAGAATATGACGTTAAAGGTATCGGTATAAAAGGCGTAGAATCTTTTCATGACGAGAAACAAGGAAAAGAAAGAGGTATGAATGTAATGTACCGTTTTGAAATTGACGGCATTTCCGTGGCTCATTTAGGCGACTTAGGGCATATTTTGGACAATAAACAGTTGGACGCGCTGTCAGGAATTGATATTTTGTTAATTCCTGTAGGCGGCAAATATACGATAGATGCCAAAAAAGCGGTTGAGGTTGTCAGCCAGATTGAACCGCGCATAGTTATCCCCATGCATTATAAGGTTCCCGGCTTAAAAATTGACATTGACGGCGTTGATAAATTTATTAAAGAAATTGGCATTAAGCCCACGGAAGAGGAAAAATTAAAAATCAGCAAAAAAGAACTGCCGGCGGAAGATATGGAGTTGGTGATTTTGGGGTTGTAAACCCCGCCCCTCGCGAGGAGCGGGGTTATCCAATGTTATCAATTAAAAATTTCTCCAAAATTTTATAATCATGATATTTTTTTCCAATTTGAAAATTTTTTTCAAGCTTATTTCGCAAATTTTTATCCTGAAGCCATTCAAGCGTTTGTTCAACCGCTTTGTCAATATTTTCTCGCGGAAGCGCGTAAAGGCCGTCTTGGTCTTTTTTTACGGAATTGTTGCCCAAAGAAATGATTTCATATCCTTCCTGTTTGATATCTTTCGCGTAAACCGGATATTCATGAATAACAAGCGGTTTTTTCGCGAAAATCGCTTCAATAAATTGATTGCCCCAGCCCTCCCAAATACTTGGGAAGCTGATAATATCAGCGTAAACATAAGCATCCCAAAGCGAATAAGTTTTTATGCCATGGCTGAATTTTCTGGAAGATTTTACGTGTCCGGAAATAAATTTAACGTTAAGCCTTTCGTCAAAAGCCTTGGATTTTAATTTGAATAAATAATCCCTTTTTTCATCTTCGGCGTATCCGGCCAGTATTAATGTTATTCTCGGGTTAATTGGCAGCCTTTTATTATTATAAATTTTTTTTCCGCGCAATTTTTTTATTTTTTCTTGTATCGCGACCGCGTAATCAAAAGCCAGTTCAATCCCCTTGCGCGGAATAACCCTGGTGGCCTGCAGAATTATTAAATCATTCGGCTTGATATCAAATTCTTGCAGGAAATCACTGTTAAATTTATCTTTTATCCATGGTTTTTGCTTAAAATCAAATACATCAGGCATAACGCATGCCTCTATGCCGTTTCGTTTTTTTAATTCTTTCCGCGCCAAGGAATTAATCACGACATGCTTGATATACGCGGATTTCGGCGGCATAAATTTTTTTAAATAGCTGCGCAAATATTCGTTAATCGGTATTTCAAATTCTTTTCTCTCCCAAAAAAAATCATGATGCGTCGCGAGCGTTGGCAGTTTGTGCCTGTTTATCCATTTGCTAAACGCTTTAGACGCGGCAATATGTCCGCCAAAAGAAAAGATGTTATGGGTTAAAGCATAATCAAATTTTTCTTTTTTTTGGATTTCTTCAAGTTTTTCTTCAATCATTAAAGAAACTTTGTTGATTTTTCTTTTTAATTCTTCCGCGCTTAAATCGTTGCGCCCAAAATGGATAAAGCCGTTTTCTTTAATAATGGGGATTATGCCGTTATCCCATTCCATTTCTTTAATAGTATAATCAGCTCCATTGCTTCTGCCGCCGGCAATCAGTTTTATTTGATACCCGTGTTTTTCCAGAATTTTTTTTCTTTTTTCTATTTCCAAAGATACGCCGTCGGTTCCTCCCACCCGATAATGGCAAATCGCGATTTTTTTCATGGGGATTATTTTATTTGTTATTTATTAATATTATAAGTTTATAACTTTTTTGGTTTCTTGGCAATGGGGAATGGCAAATTTTAAAAAATAAAAAAAACGCCGCTACCATTTTGTTTATATGATAGCGGCACCTCAGTTGGTTTTAAATATTATCCTTAGAACATCTTATCCGCCAAGGAGTTTGATGATTATTTCTAATTGTTTATAGCACTGATTAAGTGCCGCGACGATTAAACCGCCAGTAAGTCCTATCACAAAACAAATGCATATTATTTGCGATTTCTCCCCTACTAAAATACCCGAGATAACGCATATGACTACCGTGACACCAACAATGATAATTATATCCATAGCATTTGCCTCCTTTTAAAATTAAGTTTAATTATTCAATGTAGGGAAATGTTTGATTTTTCCCAGCCATTCAGCTGGAATTTCCGGAATGTTTTTTAGGGAAACTTGAGTTATGCCTCTTCCAAGTTTCCTTTGGCTTTCTTCAAGGAATTCCTCTGGGGTGTATTCGGCAAAATGCGATAATTGGATCATCTTGTCGGTTTTTACATCAGTGATAATATCCAATTTATGAAGCATGCCCTCATGCTTAAAAAGTCGGGTCTTCATTTCTGCCGGAATCTTTGTTTCTTTATATCTGGATATATCCCCGCATTTAAATGTTTCAACCCATTTACTTGAATTCAGATCATAGTATGCTGATTCTGAGTCAATAATTCTTCCAATTGGCTTTATAGAGAATATGATAATTTCTCTGTCTTTGTGCTGAGAGTTAAGATATTCCCTTGTATTATTTACCCCCATTACCTTAAATAACCATGCCTCCCCCTCTGCGAGAGGGGCGCTTTGCTTAAGATTAAAAAAACGGACAGACATTCCATTTATCATTGTATCCCACCCAAGGAATACAGCCGAGATTTGAGGTTTGTTCTTAAAAATATGAATAATCGCCTCAAGATAATCTCCTTTTTTTATTATGTCTGATTTTGTGCTTTTCAATTTTTTATTCATGATTTTCTTCCTCCTTTATTATAATTATAATTTTATTAAAATAAAATATTTTTGAAATAACGATTATTTATCATAGCATATCTTTTAATATTTGTCAATATTTACTTTTTATTTAATATTTGGTAGTATATAGATATAAATAGCCCTTAAAATTGGGCGGTTTTTGTTATTAAAAGTATGCCTAAAGGAGGAAGAAAAATAAATAAAAATGATAAAGAAAAGCCTAAAAAAGGGGCTGTTTCTGTTAAAAAAATAGCAAAAAAGAGCGCAAAAAAAGCCGTAAAGAAAAAAATTATTCAAAGAAAAGTAAAACTTGCCGTAAAAATGGGTTCAAAAGCGGATAGAACAGTAAATAGTTCTCATGTTGTTGAAATAGAAAAAAACTTAAATTTAGAAAAAGAAATTAAAGCCGAAAAGATTGCTCATTCACCCAAAACAAAACAACCCGGAATAATTTCCGAAAAACAGGAAAAAGACAAGCAGTTAATCATGTGGAGCGGCGTAACTTTTTTTATGATATTAATTATATTTGTTTGGGCATATCAAATCAGGCATTCAATCGGCCAAGCAAAATTGGAAAATAATAATCAGAAAACCGAAGAGTGGAAAGAGGTGCTTAGTGATTTGGAAAAAAATATTAACGGTTTAAAAACCAATTTGGAAAAAGTAAAAGAGTTTTCAGAAGAATCAGATATTCAAGAAAATCAAAAAATGGATGATGAGTTAATAAAAAAAATCAAAAATAACATCGCCAGCTCGTCAGCAATAAAAGCATCGGATATTGCCGCGAGTAGTGAATTAAAAATTAATAATTAATAATTCTTTAAGAATAATATGACAGAAAAAACAACAAAAAAAATTAACGAAAAAACTGATAGCAAGAAAGCGCCGGATATAGAATCTAAATCGGATACAGAAGTTAAAAAAGAGATAGTGCGAGACAATGAAGCCAGAGTTGACGGCGATGGCAGTATTACCATATTAAACGGCCGCACACAAACTGAATTTGGTTTGGTTGAGCCGCTCCCCATTAGCGCGGAGATGAAAAAATCTTATTTGGATTACGCGATGAGCGTAATTGTCTCCCGCGCTTTGCCTGACGTGCGCGACGGTTTAAAGCCGGTGCACAGGCGTATTCTTTACGCGATGTGGGATATCGGCTTGAAGTCAAACGCGAAGTTCCGCAAATCCGCGAATGTAATCGGTGAAGTTTTAGGCAAGTATCATCCGCATGGCGACGCCTCCGTTTACGAAGCAATGGTTCGCATGGCGCAAGATTTTTCCATGCGTTATCCGATTGTGCGCGGCCAGGGTAATTTCGGTTCTATGGACGGTGATAGCGCTGCCGCTATGCGTTATACCGAGGCCAAGATGACTGCTTTGGCCGAGGAGCTGCTTGTTGATATTGAAAAAAATACGGTTGATTTTATTCCGAATTATGACGGTTCGCAAAAGGAGCCGCAAGTATTGCCGGCAAAGCTGCCGAATTTGCTTTTAAACGGTACCATGGGAATCGCGGTCGGTATGTCCACTAATATTCCCCCGCATAATTTGCGTGAATTGGTAAACGGCATCAACCATTTAATTGACAACCCGGACGCGGCCATTGAAGATTTAATGCGGTACGTTTATGGTCCTGATTTTCCGACCAGCGGGATTATATATAATAAAAAAGATATTCTGCAGGCGTACGCTACCGGCAAGGGCGGTATTGTTTTAAGAGGCAGGGCGGAAATTCAGGAAACAAAAAAAGGCGCGTTTAAAATTATTATCTCGGAAATTCCCTATCAGGTTAATAAAGCGACTTTGGTTGAAAAAATCGCCACTTTGGTTAAAACCAAAAAACTGGACGGAATCAGAGATTTGCGCGATGAGTCCGGCAAGGAAGGGGTGCGTATCGTAGTTGATCTTAAAAAAGACGCTTATCCGAAAAAGATTTTAAACAGTTTGTATAAGCACACTCAATTGCAGGACACTTTTCATGTTAATATGCTTGCCCTTGTAGACGGCATTCAGCCGAGAGTATTGACATTGAAAATGGTTTTTGAAGAATATTTAAAACACAGGCAAAATGTGGTGCGCAGAAGAACTGAATTTGAATTGGAAAAAGCTAAAGCGCGCGCGCATATTTTAGACGGGCTGATGATTGCCTTGAATAACATTGATACCGTGATTAAAATTATTAAATCCAGTAAAGACAAAGAAGCGGCTAAAAGCAATCTAATGAGAAAATTCAAATTAACCGAGATTCAAGCAGTTGCCATTCTTGAAATGCGTTTGCAGAATTTGGCTAATTTGGAGAAATTAAGAATTGAAAACGAGCTTAAAGAGAAAAAGAAATTGATTAAAGAATTAGACGCGATTTTAGCGTCAAAAATCAAAATTAAAAATATAATTAAAAAAGAAATTACCGAGATCGCGGAAAAATACGGCGATGACAGGCGCACTCAAGTAATCGCCCGCGGCGTTAAAGATTTCTCGGTTGAAGATTTGGTTCCGAACGAAGACACGGTTATTTTTATGACACGGGACGGCTATATCAAGCGCATGGCTCCGGATACTTTTAAAGTCCAAGGCCGCGGCGGCAAAGGCGTTATCGGCCTTACCACAAAAGAAGAAGATACGATTGAGTTTATGTTTAAGACAATGACGCACTCGGACCTTTTGTTTTTTACTACTCGCGGCCGTGTTTTTCAGCTTAAATCTTATGAAGCTCCCCAAGCGGCAAGAACCGCCAAGGGCCAGGCGATTGTAAATTTTTTACAGCTGGGCAGCGGTGAAAAAGTAACATCAGTACTGCCTTTGGATAAAATTGCGCAAGCAAAATATTTATTTTTTGCCACTGAGAAAGGCCTGGTTAAAAAGGTTAAATTAAACGCTTTTGACAATGTCCGCAGAAGCGGACTTATCGCCATAAAAATCAAGCCTGAAGATAAGTTGATTTGGGCCAAGCCGACTAGCGGCAGAGATGATATTCATTTGATTACTTCTAAGGGGCAGGCAATACGTTTTCAGGAAAAAGATGTACGGGATATGGGCCGCACCGCTTCCGGCGTACATGGCATTCGTTTGAAAGCCGATGATTTCGTAATCGGAATGGGTGTTATTCCTGACGCGAAAGAGGAACAAAAAAGCTATCAAGTATTAACTATCATGGAGCAAGGATTTGGCAAGAGAACGGCGCTCGGTTTGTACAAAGTACAAGGCCGCGGCGGTTCCGGAATTAAGACGGCAAAAGTTACAACTAAAACAGGTAAAATTGTAAACGCTTTTGTGGTTAATACAGAATCAATGAAAGACAGGGATATAATCATCATTTCCGAAAACGGACAAGTAATCCGCATGTCTTTTAAATCTATCAATCAAGGCGGACGCGATACTCAAGGCGTCAAATTAATGCGTTTTAAGGATAAAAATGATAAAGTAGCTTGCGTGACTTGGGCGTAGTAATAACCGGAAGCTTAGCTTCGGGTACCCGAAGCTAAGCTTCCCGCGTATGTTAAATTTGCAGAAATTATAATCGTTACATTTTTTGTCGCAAAATGGTACAATTGATTTATAATTATTAAAAAAATATAAGTATGGATCATTGGCTAAAATTAAGTATTCAATACGCTAATCAACGTAATTATTTAGATGATCTTTTTACTGTGTACCCGACAATACCGGAAGGCATTAGAGAAATTGATAAAAAATTATGGAGTAATATTAAAAGGGCTTTTGATAAGAAAAATAATAATGAACTTTTTGAGAATTTATTAAAGCTAGATCTTTTTCCAATAAAAGATTCTTATGTAGCATATTTTAAAAGAGATATTACCGCTATTGATAGAAATCCACAAACCGTAAATAGACTTTGCGGTAGAATATACGAAATGGGCTTAGATAAAATGTTTCTTAAATGTTCCGAACCAAAAGAAACAAATAGGCAGATTGGACCATTATTTCGCAGGTGGTTAGATTCAAAAGCGCTTGGCATTCAGCCGTTAAAAAAGAAAAAGTTTTTAGAAACAAAAGATAGCGCAATTTTAGACGCAGGGGATGCTGAGTTGATGCAATTTGCAAATGAATATTTAAATTATAAAAGAAACAAGGGGTTGGATTTTATAGGCAGATTTAATGGAAAATATGTTATTGGAGAAGCTAAATTTTTAACTGATTTTGGGGGACATCAAAACGCGCAATTTGCCGACGCAATTTCAACAGTAAAAGCAAGAGGCGTTAAAGCGGAGATAATAGCAATATTGGATGGGGTTTTATATATCAAAGGTAAAAATAAATTGTATACCGACGCAACAATTAAGTATAAAAAATATAATATTATGAGTGCTTTGGTTTTACGAGAATTTTTATATCAACTTTAATTATGGTAATAACTTATGATAACAAAAAAATTGAGCAGGATGTTTTGAATAATACGCCAAAAGCGATTTTGAAAAAAATAAACAAGAATAATCATAAAAATAAATTTATTCAAGGCGATAACTCGCGTGTTTTAAACGCTTTGCTTGATGATTACCGCGGTAAGGTTGATTTGATATATATTGATCCCCCATTTGCCACTAACGGACATTTTAGGATTGGAAAAGACAGAGCCAACACCATAAGCAAAAGCAATGATGATGACATTGCTTATAGCGACATTTTGGTGGGAAATAATTTTTTGGAATTTTTAAGAGAGCGCCTTATATTTTTAAGGGAATTAATGTCAGACAACGCCTCTATTTATCTTCATATTGATTACAAAATCGGCCACTATGTAAAAATTTTAATGGATGAAATTTTTGGCAAAAAAAATTTTAAAAATGATATAACCAGAGTTAAATGCAATCCTAAAAATTTTAATCGCAAGGCATACGGAAATATCAAAGATTTAATTCTTCTTTATTCAAAAACAGAACATTCAACATGGAACAATCCCAGTCTTCCTTTTACGCAAGAAGATATTAATAAATTATTTAAAAAAATTGATAAGGACGGAAGAAGATATACTACCATTCCTTTGCACGCCCCCGGTGAAACTGTTAATGGAAAGACTTCTCAAAAATGGAAAGAAATAAAACCGCCAAAGGGCAGGCATTGGCGGAGTGCGCCGGAAGTTTTAGAAAAATGGGACAAGCAAGGGCTGATTGAATGGTCAAAAACAGGAGTGCCTAGAAAAAAAATTTATGTTGATGAAAGAGAAGGTAAAAAAATGCAGGATATTTGGGAATTTAAAGATCCGCAGTATCCTAGATATCCAACTGAAAAAAATTTAGATATGTTAAAATTAATCATAAGCGCTTCTTCAAATAAAAACGACTTAGTTATGGATTGTTTTTGCGGTTCAGGCACTACGTTAGTTGCCGCCCAAGAACTAGGCAGAAACTGGATTGGTATTGATAATTCTGAGCAGGCAATTAAAGTTGTCAAAAAAAGATTAAATGAAATTCCAAAAGATTTATTTTCCGGTGATGTTGATTATGATTTTTTAATGGAGTCATAGTTTGTTTACATTTTTTTATAATTTCGTCCAATTTATTTATTATTGCTAAGTTTATATTATATGCAAAATATACTAATTATTTTATTATTAATAGCCTTAGTTATCGGCATAATCGCTGTAATTTTTTTGTTGCTTCGCAAAAAAGACGATAACGGCAGTGATGAAAAAATAATTACCATGATGGAGAAGATTTCGGCTTTAAGCGAGCAGAATCGGGCTTTAAGGAATTCAGTTGATAATAAACTGGCGGAAACGCACAAGACGACTCAGGATCATTTTGGCAAAACCGCCGGAATAATGCAGAACGTAAACCGGCAAACGCAAAAAGCTTTGGCGGATGTCCATACTCAAAGCCAAAAAGTTATTCAGGAAGTAACCGAGAAATTAATTAAGCTGGATGAAACCAATAAGCAGGTGGTAAATTTTTCCGCTCAGCTGAAAAATTTGCAGGATATTTTAAAAAACCCGAAACAGCGCGGCGTTTTAGGAGAATATTTTTTGGAAGAAACTTTAAAAAATGTCTTGCCGCCGAATTCTTATCAAATGCAATACGCGTTTAAGGACGGCAGTATTGTTGACGCGGTTGTTTTTGTAAAAGACAAAGTTATTCCTGTTGATTCCAAATTTTCTTTGGAAAATTATGAGCGTATTTTAAATTGTTCCGATGCTGATGAAAGAGAAAAGCTGGAAAAATTATTTAAGCAAGATTTAAAATTACGCATTGATGAAACAAGCAAATACGTAAAACCCGGAGAAAAAACAATGGATTTTGCTTTTATGTTTATTCCGTCAGAAGCGATTTATTATGATTTGCTGGTTAATAAAGTAGGAGCGATTCAAGTTAATACTCGTGATTTAATTGAATACGCGTTTAAAGACAAACACGTGATAATTGTTTCGCCGACTTCGTTTTTGGCTTATTTGCAGACTGTTTTACAGGGATTAAAAGCGCTTGACATTGAAGAGAACGCCAAAAAAATCAGAGCTAATGTTGAAAAATTGGGGCGGCATATTTCCAGTTATGATTCGTTTTTGCAAAAATTGGGTAACAGCATGAGTACAAGCGTTAATCATTATAATAATGCCTATAAGGAATTTAAAAAAATTGATAAAGACGTAGTTAAAATTACGGAAGGAAAATCTAAAGTAGAGCCTTTGAAAATTGACAAGCCGAAGGGGGGATAGCTAAATTTTACTTGTCATTGCGAGCGCCAGCGAAGCAATCCCGTGCCACAGAATACCGTGCGTGGATTAACAATGGACGGCGCAAGTACCACGGGGTTGCTTCGCTGGCGCTCGCAATGACACTTATGATTAACGCTCACAATGACATTTGTAATTTACAAAATAGAAAAGCGTATAACAAGAGTTAATTACTTTAATAACTGTGTCAAATAATCAAACAATAAATAAAAATAATTTAAAGGAGGCAATCTTAAAAGCAATTGCCTTTTTTGATATGTTTGATTATCCTTTGACGCCTTTTGAGATTTGGACATTTTGCGGAATCAAGTGCGAGCTAAACGAGATTCTAGAGGCGTTAAATGATAATAGTCTGCCCTTAAAAGCAAAATACGGATTTTATTTTTTAAGCAGCAGAAGCGAAATTGTTGATATTAGGCAGAGGCGCTATAATTACGCCAATCGTAAATTTAAGCGCGCCTTAAAAATCGCGCGTCTATTCAAATTAATCCCCTGGATAAAAATGATCGCGGTTGGCAATTCAATCGGCGCGAATAATTTGCGTAATGGCAGCGATATTGATTTTTTTATAATTACGGAAGCCAAAAGAATCTGGGTTACGCGCTGGTTTTGCGTTGGGATCGCGAAATTTTTAAATTTGCGGCCGCAACCGTTGAAAAAGCGCGATACGATTTGTTTAAGTTTTTATATTACGGCCGATAATTTAGAATTAAAAAAGTTAATGCTTCCTTTTAATAAAACCCACGATGTTTATTTTATGTATTGGCTCGCGAATTTAGTTCCGATTTACAGCAAAGATAACGCGTATCTAAAATTAATTAATGTAAATGCTTGGCTTAAAGAATATCTGCCGAATTGGCGCCCCTTTTATTCCGGGCATACGCGCGATGCCGGACCGCCTTTTTCTTTTTTTTATAGGGATTTTATTGACATGATAATCGGCGGCGCGGATTCTTTATTAAAAAAAATCCAATTGCGTATTATGCCGGATGTTTTGCACAGGCGAATGAATGTTGATACGCGCGTAGTTGTTAATGATAAAATTTTAAAGTTATATGTTAATGACCGCCGGGAAGAATTTCGGGAAAAATATGTTTTGAAATTGAGGCAAATAAAATTGTAGATTTTTATATAGCACGCAGCATGAAACACTTCTATTTTCTTAGTCATTTTTGTTTTTTTGCATCTTGTTATTGTGAAAAAATAATAGTATAATATTATTTGTCTATGAATATAAAAGTTGGCGTATTATCAATGGCGGTTATTATTGCAATTTTGGGCAGTGTTGCCTATGTTTGTTTTTTTAATCAAGAAAAAATCAGCGCCTCAAAAGAGGCGTCTTTTAATGTTGTGGAACCTTTGGAAAAAATAGCAAAAGACAGAGTAGAAAAAATTTTAATTATTGACGGCGCGATTTATGGCAATTTAATGGCTACAAGCGGCGTGGAATATGTTTTGGCAATGGAAATTTATGATGCGGCGCGAGATATTTATGACTTGGTAAAAATTCGCGTTGGGCGAGTGATTGAATTAGTTTATGATAGAGATACTGATGAGTTAAAAGAGCTGTGCTATAAAATTGACAGTGAAGATGAATTGCGGATTAAAAATTTAAAGTATTTTCATAATATTAAAACTGCGAGCGGCACCTTGGAAAAAATAGATGGCTGGGAGGCAAGATTGGAAGCCATTCCTTACGCGTTAAAAGCAAGAATCGCCAAAGGCGTTGTTAAGTCTTCAATGTACCAAGCTGCCATGGATAATGATATTGATATCCGCGCGATAATTGAATTAGCAAACGCTTTTCAGTGGACAATTGATTTTGCTATGGATCCGCGCGTGGGTGATAAATTTAAACTTATTTATGAAGAGCGGTTTTTGAACGGAGAATATATAATGCCCGGACAAATTTTTGCCGCTGTTTATATTAATGACGGCAAGGAATATTATGTTTATTATTTTGAAGAAAATGAAGATAATAAAGGATTTTTTGATGAAAACGGCAACAGTGCGCGGAAAATGTTTTTAAAAGCGCCGGTAGAGTTTAAATATATTTCTTCCGGCTATACCGCCGGAACGCGCGTGATTATGGAACTGGGCATTGCCGGCCCGCATCGCGCGATTGATTATGCAGCGCCGATTGGAACGCCGATTCGGACGGTTGGGAATGGTACTGTGATTTTTACCGGATGGTCAAGCATCGGCTATGGTTATTTAACTTCAATCCGCCATAACGGAACTTATACGACAAATTACGCCCATCAATCAAAAATTGCCGTTGAACGCGGACAAAAAGTAAAACAAGGCGATATAATCGGCTATGTCGGCTCAACAGGCTTATCTACCGGTCCGCATTTGCATTATGAAATGGTAAAGAACGGCGCGAAAATAAATCCCCTTAAAGAAATTTTGCCTCCGGGCAAGCCGATTAAAAACGAGAATAAAAAAAGATTTTTTGAAAATATTAAAGATTTAAGGGATAAATTGGCATTTTAATTTTTAACAATTCGCCTTGTACTCCCTTTCTCTGTCACTCCCGCCTCAAAGTTTGCGGGAATGACAGGTGGGAGAGAAAGATGTCTTTAAACGATAAACAAAAAAATATACTTTTGAAAATCGCCCGCGAATCGCTTGAGATTTATGTAAGCAAGGGTGAGATTTTGGATTTTATGATTGACGATGAAAGATTGGAAGCGAAAGAAGGCGCTTTTGTTACTTTGCGCGAATATGAAAAATTGCGCGGCTGCGTTGGGCGGATTATTTCCGATAAAAAGCCTTTATGGGAAGTTGTTCGCGATATGGCGATCGCGTCAGGCACGGAAGACCCGCGGTTTTCTCCAGTTGGCACAAAAGATTTGGACTTATTGAATTATGAAATTAGCGTTTTGTCCGTACCGGAAAAATGTGATGATTGGCATAATATTGAATTAGGAAGACATGGAGTAATAATCAGCAAAGAGATATATAGCGGAGTGTTTTTACCGCAAGTCGCCATTGAAACCGGCTGGAGCTTGGAAGAATTTTTATCGCGGCTTTGCAGCCAAAAAGCCGGTTTGGCACCCAACGCCTATAAGAACGATCCAGATGTTGAATTAAAAATATTCACCGCGCAAGTTTTTAAGGAATAAAATAAAAATTTATATTTTTTCACGATTTCCTCATATTAACCGCTTAATATTTAATACAAAATACTTAATACAAAATATTATCACAATACTTTTTTCAAAAATTCTCCAGTGTGCGTATCAGTCCTTGCTACTTCCCGCGGCGTTCCTTTTGCTACGATTAAACCGCCTTGGTCGCCGCCTTCCGGACCGAGGTCAATGATGTGGTCAACGGATTTAATTACATCCAAATTGTGTTCAATAATCAAGACGGTATTGCCTTTGTCAACTAATTTATTTAATACGTTCAAAAGTCTTTTAATATCTTCAAAATGCAGGCCGGTGGTCGGTTCGTCAAGAATATATAAAGTTTTGCCGGTTGCGCGGCGGGAGAGTTCGGAGGCCAGTTTGACGCGCTGGGCTTCGCCGCCGGAAAGGCTGGTGGCGGATTGTCCGAGTTTGATGTATCCTAATCCGATTTCGTATAAGGTTTTAAATTTAGTATGAATTGCCGGAATATTTTTAAAGAATCCCATTGCTTCTTCAATTGACATATTTAGAACATCGGAAATATTTTTGCCTTTATAATAAATATCCAGCGCTTCTTTGTTATATCTATGTCCATGGCAGACTTCGCATTCCACGTAAACATCCGGCAGGAATTGCATTTCAATTTTTATCATGCCGTCGCCGGAGCAGGCCTCGCAGCGGCCGCCGGCAACGTTAAAAGAAAAGCGGCCGGCTTTGTAGCCGCGTATTTTTGATTCCGGCAGTTGCGCGAATAATTCGCGAATGGGAGTGAAAGCGCCGGTATAGGTGGCCGGGTTGGAGCGGGGAGTGCGTCCGATCGGCGATTGGTCAATATTGATTATTTTATTAATAAAGCCAAGCCCTTCAATTCGTTTATGCGCGCCCGGTTCCGCTTTCGCGCGGTAGAATTTTTTGTTTAGGGTTTTGGCAAGAATATCGGACATCAAAGTAGATTTGCCGGATCCGGATACGCCGGTAATGGCTATGAATTTTCCCAAAGGAAATTCAACGTCAATATTTTTTAAATTATGCTCCGAGGCGCCGATGATTTTGATTGACTGCTTTAGTCCGGGGCGGTATTTGCTTGGCGCGGGAATTGATTTTTTGCCGGCAAGGTATTGGCCGGTCAAGGATTTGGCGGATTTTTTGATTTGCGCCGGAGTTCCGGCCGCGACAATCTCCCCGCCTTTGTCCCCTGCGCCCGGACCGACATCAATAATCCAATCCGCGGCCTCCATGGTTTCTTTGTCATGTTCAACCACGATTACGGTATTGCCGATATCACGCAGTTTTTTTATGGTTTCAATCAGTTTTTTATTATCCCTTTGATGCAGGCCGATTGACGGCTCATCCAGAATGTACAAAACGCCGACCAGGGAAGTGCCGATTTGGTTAGCCAGGCGGATGCGCTGGGCCTCGCCGCCGGAAAGAGTATTGGCGGCGCGATTTAAGGTTAGGTAATTCAAGCCCACATTCAAAAGAAAATCAAGCCGCGCGCGAATTTCTTTAATTATCTGATTGGCGATTTTTTTATCGCGGGTGCTTAATTTTTTGGAGGTTTCAAGCGAGCAAAAGAATTTTTTTGCCTCTCCGATTGTTTTGATGCTTGCGTCATGAATGGAGTGTTCAAGAATTTTTACGCCTAAAACCTCTTTTTTAAGCCGTTTGCCTTCACATTCGGGGCATACTAAAACGCGCATATATTGCTCAATATCTTTTCTGACCCAGTCTGATTCGGTTTGGTTGTATTTTCTTTCCAGATTTGGAATTACTCCTTCAAAACCGGTATTTAGTTCTCCGGAAAAGCGTTCGCTGGCGTAATCAACATCATAGCTTTTGCCGCCGGTGCCGTAAAAAATAATGTCAAGCTGTTTTTTGCTCAGATTTTTGATTGGCGTATTCAAGTCAAAGCCGTTTTGTACTGCAACGGTTCCTAAAATGCGCATTAGCCAAGTTTGCCCGTTTGCGGTTCCGTGCGACCATGGCTTAATCCCGCCTTGCGCGATTGTCAAATTGGGGTTAACGATTAATTTTGGATCAATTTCCAGCTTGGTGCCGATTCCCGCGCATTCCTCACAGGCTCCATGCGGCGAGTTAAAAGAAAAGTTGCGCGGCTCCAATTCGGCAAGGCTGATTCCGCAATCAGGGCAGGCGAATAATTTAGAATAAGTTATTTCTTTTGGTTCTTTATTTTTATTGGATTTTTTTATTGTTGAATTGTTGAATTGTTGAATTGTTGACAAGACTGTTACTAGTCCGTTGGACAAATCAAGCGCTTTTTCAATCGCTTCCGCCAGGCGCGCCTGATCTTCTTTGTTGCTCTTGATTTTTACGCGGTCAATTACAATTTCCACTGTGTGTTTTTTTTGTTTATTAACCTCCATATCCTCTATTTCTTCCAAAGATAAAACCGCGCCGTCAAAGCGCAGGCGGCTAAAGCCGGCTTTGGCGATTCCGTCTAGAATGTTTTTGTGTTCGCCTTTTTTGTCTTTAACAATCGGCGCGAGAATAATTGTTTCCGTGTGTAAGAAGTTTTTATTGATTTGCTCCGTTATTTCATCAACCGTATATTGGCGGATTTTGTTGCCGCATTCCGGGCAGTGCGGAATACCGATGCGGGCATACAAAAGGCGCATGTAGTCATATATTTCCGTAACCGTACCGACTGTTGAACGGGGATTGTGCGGAGCGGTTTTTTGGTCAATTGATATTGCCGGCGACAAGCCTTCAATCAACTCCACATCCGGCTTGTCCATGAGCCCGATAAATTGCCGCGCGTAGGCTGATAATGATTCAACATAGCGGCGCTGCCCTTCAGCGTAAATCGTGTCAAAAGCCAGAGATGATTTTCCCGAGCCGGATAAGCCGGTAATAACCGTGAATTTATCCCTTGGCACATTCACGTTAATATTTTTTAAATTATGTGCGCGCGCGCCTTTAATTTTAATAAAATTATTGTTTTTAGAATTTGCCATGCATATAAAATTATTTTTAACAGCTGATTCATTATACACGGAATTTTTGATTATTGCAAGGAGGCTTAATCAATTTTGCCGGAGCCATATGATAGCGCCGCGATACGGCGATTATTGTGGCAGCTTATTCAGCTCCTCTTTTATGGTATTAATGATTTCCGGCTCAGCTTCATTTAGCGGCTTGTCCAGCTGTATTTTGACGAAATTTCTTGTGCCGCTTGGCTTAAATTTTTTAGCTAAATTTAAAGAATTAATATTCTTTACCGAATAAATAAGAGCTTTTGTAATATTATTTTGAGTTTTGTTTTTATCGCCGTCAAGATTTGATTCGTAAATTAAAATAATTATATTTGCTTGCGGGATGCTTACGATAAGTTCATCAATTAACTCTATTAAGTCATTTTCATTAGCTTCGGTTTTATTAAAGTCAGCCAGAGTCAATATTGACCACACCAAGGCTTTTTCCCGTGAACTGGTTAAGCGCGCCAGTATCCGTCCCCACAATTTTAAAAGATTTAAGGGACGAGAGCGATAAAGCCTGTTAACGATTTTTTCCCGGTCAGCGCCTATTGTTATTAATTGCGAGGAAATAGCCAAGGATTGCGGAGTGATATTTTGTGTTTTAAAGCTTTTGGTTTTGGATATAATGCCCGTCAAGAGGCATGTGGCAATATCTTCGTCTATCGCGTCTTGAGAGTATTCAGAAATTAAATTAAATAAAATTTCAGTCGTGGAAATAGCGGTTAATTCAACATGGTTAATTTGGCCGAATCGTTCATTATTAGAATGATGGTCAATATTTATGATTGGTGTTTTATAAAAAAAGTTTGTATTATTGTCATAAACGGTTCCGATTGATTCCAGATCAGGGGTGTCTAACACAATGATTAGATCATATTTAAAATTCTCCGAACCGGAGCTGATGTCATCATGCGTAAAAAATCCCCCCTTAGGAGAGATTATAAAATCAAGAGAATTTTCTTTTGTATTATATTTGATTTGCCCCACTTTAGCGTGGCTTGTGTCAAGGGAGATAATGAAATCTTGAGAAATATCTAAAGAAGATTTAATATTGCCATAGGCCGGTAAAAAATTAAAAATCGCGCTATCACTAAATTTTTCAGCTATAATTTCCACGTTTTTTTCTTGTTTTTTGCAAACCAAAAAAAGCGCCAAAGCCGAAGCGATTGCGTCGCCTTCCCATCTTTTATTAAAGGTAATTAGTATATTTTTCGCTTTTTTTATTTGCTCAAAAATTTGTTGTTCCTGATTTAGCATATATAATAATAAATACCAGCGTCATAAAAGGCTGGCACATTTGGTGTTTCAATAAATAAATATATATCATTATTTTTATTGTGTCAATAGTGTTGCCATTTTTGCAGTTTTGGTTTATACTTATAATTGAAGATAAATAATCTTTTGAAGAAAAGGTTGTTTTTTACTTATTTAAGGGAATTGAAAAATATTCTTTAAAAATATGACAAATGAAAATGCTCTAAGCAAGAGTGATATAAAAACAATAAAAGAAGAGTTATTGGCCAGAAAAGAGCAGATTTTAAAAGATTTGGAAGATATTTCCGGTGATGATAAAAATGCTAAAGTAAAATTCCCCGAGTATGGCGATAAATCTGATGAAAATGCCCAAGAAATTAGCGAGTTTTCAACAAATTTAGCCACAGATAAGGTTTTGCAAAGCACCTTGAAAGACATTGATGCCGCGATAGATAGAATAGAAAACGGCACTTATGGAATTTGTAAATATTGCAAACAGCCAATTGGCAAGAAACGCATGCTAGCCAGACCGGTAGCCAGCGCTTGTATTGCCTGTAAGACGAAATTGCAGAGCAGAGTGTGATTTTTTGATGTGGGATTTTTGGGATTGTTAAGATTTTTGGGATTTTTGAAAGATAGAAAAAATATGTTTTCATGTAAAAAAAAGATGGTTTATTGTGTTGTTTTAGCCATTTTTTTTGTTATTTTGGACCGGTTATTTAAGGTTTTGGCCATTAGTTGTTATGAAAATATTAAGATAGATTTGATTTTTGATTATTTTGGCTTTACTTTGGCTAAAAATTATTATATTGCCTTTTCCTTGCCCTTGTCAGGCCCCATTTTAAGCGTATTTATTGGAGTTGTTATATTGATTTTATTATATTTTTGGTTGATATTAATAAAAAAGCAAGAATATAGCCAAGCCTCATGTTTGACATTTGTTATATTGGGCGCTATAAGTAATATTATTGACCGCGTAAAATACGGATTTGTAATTGATTACTTGGATTTAAAATATTTCACAGTTTTCAATATTGCCGATTCAATGATTGTGGCGGGGGTGGTATTATTAATTATTTTAAACAAAAAAACAATTATTAAAAAATAATTGTTTTTATATTCGGGGATTTACAGGGTTAATTTAACTTTAACTCTTTTTTATTTACTTCATAATATTGTAAAAGCATTGTAATAACGGCAGGATCATATGCAGCGCAAATTTGTTCAAGTTTTTCATTGTCCTCTTCAGCCATTCTTCTTAAATCATTTGAGGATAATTCCTGAACAAGCATTAAATTTTTGGCAACTGCTTTCATTCCCTCGGATTTAAGGGCGTTTTTGGGATTTTTAGATAAATTTGCGACTCTTCTGTCAAATGACGCTTCTTCTTTTTTTATAAATCGTGTGCCTTTATTTTCATGATAATTTTTTGCGTTTATCATATTTGTTGAATTTTCAAAACCCATAAATTTATTTTTTATTTATTATTCTTTTATCTCCCTCTTTAATGTTTATATTAATATAAATTACGTTTTTTGGCAAACATTTTTTAATATTCTCCGGCCATTCAATTACCGTTATAGTGTTTTTTCGTCCAAAATATTCATCCGCGCCGATGGCCATAATATCTGCTTCTGATTTTAATCTGTAAGCATCAATATGTATCAGATTTTTGATTTTTGATTTTTGATTTTTGATTTCGTATACTTTCATAATTACAAAAGTCGGGCTGGCAACTGTTTTTTTAATTCCCAGGCCATTTGCCAGACCTTTGGCAAAGACGGTTTTGCCGGCTCCAAGATCGCCGACAAGGCCGATAATTTCACTGCCTTTAAGCTCCCGCGCGAAATTTTTCGCCCAATCAAAAGTTTCCTGTTCTGAATTTGTTGTTGTCTTGTTCATAGTTTTATTATAGTATAAAATTGGAAATTTTTAAATTATATAAAAAGGAACTAAGTACCTACGATTTTTCTTTTGGCGCGCCAAAAGAAAAATCGTAGGTACTTAGTTCCTTTCTGTGGGCGCACAGGGACTCGAACCCCGGACATCTTCGGTGTAAACGAAGCGCTCTAGCCAACTGAGCTATGCGCCCAATATATTTTAGTGCCGAGAACAGGACTTGAACCTGCACGAGGTTGCCCCCACAAGCCCCTCAAGCTTGCGTGTCTACCAATTCCACCATCTCGGCAATGCAATTGGAATGTAATTTTTAAAGCTCCTCAAGTTCACCCCGTAAAATACCTGCGGTATCACGGGGCTCGCCCCGTGATACCATAAGCGTTTTATGGGGTTCGCCCGATTTTTAATAAAATTTTATTTAGTGGCAATAACTTTCTCTTTAAGCCTCTTTTTGAATCCGCGTTTTAGAAAATAAAGTTTGGCGCGCCTTACTTCGGCCTGTTTCTTTATTTCAATTTTTTCAATGGTAGGCAAATTCAGCGGAAAGATTTTTTCCACCTCAACGCCGTTTGAAATTTTTCTAACAGTAATAGTGCCGCCGGCTTCTTTGCCGTGTTTTTTCGCGATAATCATGCCTTCAAAATATTGGATGCGCTCTTTTTCCTCGCCTTTGATATTTAACTCCTTAATTTTTTGATAAACGCGAACAGTCATTCCCGGTTTTAAATCAGGAATTTTTTTAGTTTTAGATTCAGCTCTTTTTTCTTTGTTTTTAGGTGATTCTTTCTTGTCCTCAGCCATATATTTTTTGGAATTAAAAACAGAACATTAAGTTCTATTAAAAAATTTAATATTTTATTCTTGTGTAAGAATAATATAATAAAAATTAATTTTTGTCAATGTTTTTTTGTTTTTGTCTTTTTATGTAATTATAGGCAATATTAAAGACGTCATTACGGGATAAATCGCTTGTGTCAATCGTTAAATCAAAATTATTCGGGTTAAAAACATCAATATTATAATATTTTTTATATCTTTTTTTGTCTGTTTTTAGTCTTTTTTTAATTTCTTTTGCTACTTCTTTAACGTTTTTTAAATTTCCCTCATTTCGTGAAAAATTATTTTTTAAATCATTAAAAATTCTTTCAGCCCCGACTTCTATACTTGAATAAATATATAGTTTAATTGACTTGGGAATAATATAAAAAGAAACGCGGCCGTCAATTATAAAATTATCACAAGTTTGCGATAATTTTTTTTGATAATCATCTACCTCCTTGTCAACATTCGGATCTGTTTCCCCTAATTCTAAATATTTTCTTAATCTCATGTTTCTTTTTTTTGCCAAATCGCGAAAAATTTGCCCCATGCAAAAATAGTCAAAATTTAATTTTTTCGCGAGTTTCTTGGCAAGTGTGCTTTTTCCGGATCCCATTGTCCCGCTTACGGTAATTATCATAAAGTTTCTAATTTCTAATTTCTAATTTTTAAAGTTATTTAATTATTTTCAAAAGTTTTTTTAATTCATCAGGCAGTTCAATTTTATATTTTTTTCTTTCCCCATTTAAATTTGTAAATTCCAACTCATCGGCAATCAAGAAAATACATCCTAAATTTAATTTTTGATTTTTAATCTTGGTTTTTTTGCTTGCGTATAAATCATCACCGACAAGAGGATGTCCGTAAGCCGCCAGATGGCATCTGACTTGATGGGTTCTGCCGGTTTCTGTTTTTACTTTTAATAAACTGTAGTTAATATATCTTTTAATGATTTCAAATTTTGTTTTTGCGTTGCGGCCTTCAAAATTCGCCTCGCCTTTTTTTGTCAAAGGCATGGCCGCCATTTTATAGCCTTTGCTTGAACGCGCGATTGGAAAATTAATTTCATCTTCATCCTTTTCAATTTTCCCAAACGTAAGCGCGGTATAATATTTATTAATCGTTCTTTCTTGGAATTGTCTTTTAAGATCAAAAAAACTTTCATTGTTCAAGGCGATGACCATAAGCCCTGAAGCAAGCTTGTCCAAGCGGTGCATAATGCCCGGTCGTGAATCATCTTCACCGACACCGGAGAGCTCGGGACAGTCAGCTAATAAAAAATCAATCAAAGATTTTTCCTTGATATGCTTTGCGCCATGCGTCAAAAGCCCGGCTGGTTTATTGATTATTAAATAATCTTTATTTTTTTCAATTAATTTATAGCGCATGTATAATTATTAGCATGGATTGGGTGTTTTGTAAATGTTAACCCCCATCCCCCAAAATTCCCAGAAAATCCCCTAACATCAAATCCAAACTCATCCTATCCCGTATATCATTTTTCGCGTTTTGCCCCAAGTTTTTACTTAATTTTTTATCTTGCCGCAGTTTTATAATCGCGCCGGCAAGAAGTTCGGAATCGTCTTTCGGCAGTAATAATCCGTTTCTGCCATTTTCAATAATATCATCAAATCCGCGGTTTTCCGCGCTAATAATCGGCAGTCCGGCGCTCATTGCTTTTAATAAGATAAAAATATCAGATAAATCAGCATTAACGCGCGAGGTTGAAAAAATATCAAAGCCCTCAAACCATTTATTTAAATGGGCTTGCTCGCCGACAAACCAGCTTAAATCGTCTATTTCCATTTTTTTGGCCAGCCAGGTTAATTTTTTTCTTTCGTCCCCGTCCCCGATAATAATAATTTGCAAATTTGGAATAACATGAAGCGCTTTTTTGACGGCGCCGAATAATATTTCTATTGTTTGGGCGGAATTAAAGGTTGTCGCGGTGCCGATAGTAAAAAATTTTTTTTGCGATTGAAATTTTTTGCAATAAGCCAGATTATTAAAAATATTTTCTTGGCGGCTATTTTGTTTTAGATTAATGCCCGGAGCGATAAAAGCGATTTTTTTTGAGCTTAATCCGGATTTTATTAAACTATTTTTATCATCTTTTTTAAAAACAATTGTTTTTGGCCATTTGGATATTTTTTGAAGCAAGAAATTTAAAACAAAATTAGATTTTTCTTTCCCTCCGGGCAATTCCAGCCAAACGGTTTTGATTCTTAAAATTTTGGCCACAGGCGTGAAAAGGATTTTTTCTTTATTATCAAAACAAATAATATTTTTTAATTTAAATTTAAATTTATAATATATAAGTTTTGTTAGAGCGTACGCGAATATTTTTTTTATTTTTTTAATATGCCATTTTTTTTCTTTGCAATATTTTATTAATGATTTATCATTGCTAAAAAATAATAAGTCATAATTATTTTCCTCAAGCGCGCTAAATAAGGCAAATAGCGGATTAATATTCGCGGCTGACGATTTAATAATAAGTATTTTATCTTTCATAATGTTATTCGCTTCGCGAACCCGCAACTACGAATGCGGGACATGCGAATAATAATATTGAAATTTATCTGTTAAATTATTTGTTTAATAAATTCAATATATCTTGTTTGCTTAAAGCTCTCAAAAAGTATAATGAGGTAAAATAAGCAAAAACAGCGCTTAAAATAATAATGATTAAATTATTTGTTTCAGTTTTTAAAATAAATATCGCGAGCGCCATAATTAAACAGGCAATTAATGATTTTATGAAAACCGTAAATTTGGGAATGAAGCGGGTATATCTCCAAACAATCAGGAAAGAGGCGATTGCGATCGCGAATTCGGAATAAATCGTAACCCATGCGGCGCCCATGTAAGAAAAGTTCGGGATAACCATGAGGTAGCCGATTACCGCGGTGATAGCCACAAAAATATAGGATTTGATAACTTTCTTTTGTTTATTTATGGCAATAACCGCGTGCGCGAACATATTGCCTAAAAATATTGCGGCAGCGGCAAAAATCAAAACTTTTAAAATCGGCCCGGAAGCTAAAAAATCATTTCCGGCAACAATAGCCATTACATCATTGGCAATAAATTGCGTGCCAACTGCCATTGGCAGGGCAAGCATTACTAATACGTCAAAAGATTTTTGCAAAACAGACGCGAAAGTATCCGTCTTTTTTTCTACCCAGCTTTTAGCCATTATCGGCAATATTATTCCGGCAAACATGAAGGGAATCGTAATTAAAACATCAATTACTTTGTAAGCCGCGCCATATATTCCCACTTCCGCGATTATGCCGATGTCTGAATCTCTTGGAATTACAGAAAGAAATAAAGTATCTGATTTAAGGTAGATAAGATTAAGCGTAATAGTGATGGCTAAGGGCCATGATTTCTTCATGATTTCCGACCAATATGGCAAATCAAATTTTAATCTTATTGCGGCAAACTTTTTTGAGAAAATAAAATGAAGCAAAAAACTGACAAAACTTGAAAAAACAGTAGCTATTAAAATGCCTTGCAGGCCATAATTAAATTTTACGGCAATAATAATTCCAAGAAGCATAGCCAAGCGGCTTGCGATTTCCGCGATAGAAACTTTATCCATGCGCAGTTTTGTCTGGAATAAGCCGACTAATATTTGGTTTAAAGCGATAAAAAGAAAGGAAAAAGAAGCTATTGCCACTCCGTTTTTAACTTCAGCGGAATAGGGGAATAGCAAGACAATTATAGGAGCCGCCCCTAGAAAAATAAGCGCGGAAACCAAGCGCAGGCTCAGTAAATTTCCCAGGGCTTTGTTTTGGTCAACTCCCGGTTTGCTGATTATTTGAATGGTAACCAAGGTTAATCCAAAATCGGCGATAATTCCAAAAAAAGATAAAAAAGTAAGGATAGTCGTATATTGCCCAAAGCCGTTTTGCCCTAAGTGCCGGGTAATAATCGCTACAGAAATCAGGCCAACTATAACTGAAAGAACTTTGCTGATTATTTGAATAATAGTATTATAAGCAATTTTTGTGGATAGGCGCATGAATTTTTTTGAATAATTTAAGAAATTTAGCTATAATGTAATTATAAATAATTATAGCATAATATCTATGAAAATGAATAAAAATATATTTTCACCCAAAGGGCACTTCGTATTATTATTAGCTTTTTTTTGGATTTTTACGGTGTTTATTAACACGCAAAATGTTAAGGCGGCGGATTCAAGCTTGTGGGATCTGCAAAAACAAAGCGGTATGGGTAATGATTCAGGGAGTGTAGGCGAGGTTTTTGAAGGCCCAAGCGGTGAAACCAGGGATGTGCGCGGTATTGTCGTAAGCGGAGTAAGGATTTTTTTAGGTTTTTTGGGCTTGTACTTTACGGTTTTGATAATTTTAGGCGGTTTTCGCTGGATGAATTCGCGTGGCAATGAAGAAGAAGTAACAAAAGCCAAAAGCCAAATAAAAAATGCCATAATCGGAATGATAATTGTTATCGCGGCCTACGCGATAGCGGAGATTGTGATTGAATTTACAGAAGATTCAATTGAAGGAGATTTATTTAATTAACAAAATTTTGGCGCTTTTGGCGTAATTTAAAATGTTTAAAATAATAAAAAGAATAAGGTATTTTTATGTTTTTTTAATTATTTTTTTGTTTTTAATTTTTTTATTAAGCCGCGGCTGTATTTATGATAAAGAGGACTTAAGTTATGGCGTGACTTTTTCTTTAAAGCAAGCGGAAAGCCTTGGACTTGACTGGCAAGAAACTTATTTGGCTATTTTAAATGATTTAAAAGTAAAAAAAATCAGATTAGCGGCATATTGGGACGAAATTGAAGGAGAAAAAGATAATTACAGCTGGGAGGATTTGGATTGGCAAGTTAAAAAGGCAAGCGAGGCCGGAGCGGAGATAATTTTGGCGGTTGGCGGACGTTTGCCGCGCTGGCCAGAGTGCCATTTCCCCAGGTGGATTGAAAATGTTTCGCAAGAAGAAAAAAAAGAGCAATTATTGGAATATATTGAATTAACCGTAAATCGTTATAAAGATAATAAAAATATCATTGCATGGCAGGTGGAAAACGAACCTTTTTTGATTAATTTCGGCGAATGCCCTAAGCTGGATAAAGATTTATTGGATAAAGAGATAGCGTTAGTAAAAAATTTGGATGATAGGCCGATAATTATCACTGATTCCGGAGAATTGTCCGCATGGATACCGGCGGCCAGGCGCGCGGATATTTTCGGCACCACAATGTATAGGGATACTTATTCCAAACTCTTAAGGTCTTATGTGCATTATCCGATTGAACCGGGTTTTTTTCGTTTTAAGAAAAATATTACGCGTATTTTTTCCAATCCGGAAAAATGGGTGGTAATAGAATTACAAGCCGAGCCTTGGGGACCGTTGCCGTTTCAGGAATTGCCAAAAACAGAAAGAGATATTACAATGAGTCTAGATAAGTTTAAAGATATGATTGATTTTTCCCATAAAACCGGTTTTAAAGAATTTTATTTATGGGGAGTTGAATGGTGGCATTGGGAGTGGCAAGTGAATGGAGACGGGCGGTTTTGGGAAGAGGCGAGGAAGTTATTTTGACCGTTTTCCACTCACCACTTTTTTTGTCATCTCGACGAGCGTTAGCGGAGTGGAGAGATCTTTAATATATTTAAATTTTTTCTACGATTTTTAATTAATTTAATATTTTCAATATATTTTTTATTTTAATTTTTTTCTATAATTTATGTATTATAGATCTCTCCTCGCTATCGCTCGTCGAGATGACAAAAAACAGGGGGTCCAATCAAAGTAATTAAATAACTTGTAATATGACAAAAAATAAAACCTACTCCATCGGCATTGACTTAGGCGGGACAAAAATGAGCGCCGTGCTTTTTGACGGCGAAGAAGTGATAATGGATTATACCTTAGCTACGCCCAAAGATAATTTAGAGCATATTTTTGTAATGATGCTGGCTTTAATTGAACCTTTGGAAGAGAAAGCAAAAGAATTAAAAATAAAAATTTCAGGAATCGGTTTAGGCGCTGCCGGAGTGATTGATTATAAAGAAGGAAAAGTGCTATATTCTCCAAATATTTCTTTAATAGACGGGGTGTGTTTAGCGCGAGAGTTGGAAAAAAGAACGGGCTTCCCGATAATAATTGATAATGATGGCAATTGTTTTACGCGGACGGTTGCGACTCTTGGCGTGGCAAAAAAGTATGATAATGTTTATGGTTTTATTGTCGGCACCGGCGTTGGCGGAGGGTGGTGGCTTAATGGCGATGTTTATCGCGCGCCTTTTGGCGGGTCCGGAGAACCCGGAGAAATGATTATTGATTTTAACACAGGCATAAAATTAGAAGAAGCATATCATAAATTAACGCAAGATAATCCCGCGCTCTTGGCGGAAGAAGCGTATAGAGGGGATGTATTGGCAGAAAAAAGTTATGAAGAATTGGGTAAATTTTTAGGATTAGCTTTGGCAAACATTGTAAATTTAATTGCTCCGGAAGTAATTGTGCTTGGCGGCGGCGCGGTTAATTCCAGTGATTTATTTTTATCAATTGCTAAAAAAACCATGCGAGAAAATATCAGTTCGTCAGAAGCCAGAAAAAATATTAAAATTTTAAAATCAAAAATAGGCAAACACGCCGGCGCAATCGGCGCGGCTTGTTTGGTAAAATAATTTTTTGATTTGATTTTTTAATATTTTTTTGCTAAGCTATATATAATTAAGGTTTATTTAAATAATATTTCCGCTAAAAGGGAGGTGAATTTTGTTTTTTTAAATTCTATTCTATCTATTTTTTAGGAAAGGGAGGCTTATGAATATTAAAAAAATGAAGAGGATGAGCGGTTTTAGGAAAAGAAAGGTTTTTACAAGAAAAAAATCCATTAAATGCAGAAAAGGGAAATTTTTTAAGTAAAAATGATAGAAAAATAGGATTATATTTCTACTGAAGTATTTATAAAAGATGTTTTATCGATTATATTGCTTAACTCCAAAGATTATAACAGAAAAGGAGGGCATGTTATGAAAGTGGCTAAGCGCGAAAAATATTTTTTTTGTTTTAAATTAATGGGTGCTAAGGAGGTGATCTAAAAAACCCAGCGCCATGGCTGGCTGCGTAAACCGGTAAATATAGACAAATAGTACGGCAAACTAAGGAGGTATTATTTATAGCCACAGAATTGTTTTTACCGGAGGCAAATTTATCCAAGAATGGCGCAAGCAGCGTTTCAGTCGGGAAAGAATTATCTTTCCCGACTTTTTAATTTTCCAAAAATGTAGTATAATATATTTACGTGGCACGCATCAATAATTTATGTTATGTGATGCGTGTTGTGTGTTACGTGAAAAATATGTATCTAGAAAAACTTGAAATTCAAGGTTTTAAATCTTTTGCCAATAAAAATACGCTTGTGTTTCCCGGCATGCTTGATAAAGACAAGCGGGGAATTACTGCCGTGGTCGGGCCGAACGGTTCCGGCAAGTCAAACGTAGCTGACGCGGTGCGCTGGGCGCTGGGAGAGCAGAGTATGAAGACTTTGCGCGGAAAAAGGTCAGAGGATGTGATTTTTTCCGGATCTGACAAGAAAGGCAAACTCGGCATGGCCGAGGTTTCTTTGTATTTGAACAATGAAGACGGCGCTAAAAGCGGTAAATCAACGATAGATTATTCGCAAATTGTTCTTACTCGCCGCTTATATCGCGATGGCGACAGCGGATACATGATTAATAATAATCGTGTTCGCTTGTCGGATATTCAGATGTTGCTTGCTAAAGCGAAATTCGGCCAAAAAACTTATAGCGTAATCGGTCAAGGCATGGTTGAGGGTTTTTTAAACACTTCTTTGGCCGAGCGCAAGGAATTTTTTGATGAAGCTACCGGCGTTAAGCAATATCAAATCAAGCGCGATGAATCTTTGAACAAGCTTAGGTCAAGCTATGAAAATTTGGCTCAGGCGCGGATGCTTTTATCTGAAATTGAACCAAGGCTTAAGAGCCTTACCAGACAAGTCGGCCGTCTGCGTAAGCGCGGCGAATTGGAAACGGAATTGAAAAAAATGCAAATAGATTATTATGGCAAGATTTGGCATGATATCAGTAAAAAGTTTAATAATTATAATCTGGAATATTTGGAATTGGAAAAAATTAAGTTTGCTAAAGAAAAAAAATTGGATAATTTAAATAGAAATTTAGAAGAATTAAAAATTGAAAGTGAAAAGGAAAATGAATTTGACGCGCTACAGGCTGAGCTTGGCCGAATTCAAACTAAAAAAGACGAGTTAAACCGCAAACTTGCCAGAATTGAGGCGCAAATGGAAATAAAGCTGGAAGCAAGCGGACAGCATGACTTGTCTTTTTTGTTTAATAAAAAGGACGCGATTAGCAAGGAATTGGAAAAAATAGGCGAAGAAATCGGAAGCTCAAACTTAAACACAAGGCAAGAACAAGAGAAAATTCAAAATTTAAGAGGTGAAAAAGAAAAAATTGATTTTAAAATTAAAAAAACAAATGAAGCGCTTCTAGAGGAAGATAAAAAAACAGATGACGACGGAATGAGAGTTGCCAATAAAATATTAAATAAAATATTAGAAGACTTGGAAAAGGCTGAAAGCATTAATGAATTTGAAAAAATCAAGACGCTCGCGTTGAAAATAAAAAAAGAGCTAAAAGAACTCAAAAATATTATTTTTAACGGCAAAAAGCCGGATAGCCGGAATAGTAAATTAAAGGAAGCGCAAGTCGCTTTAAGCGGATTATTGCGGGAAAAAGAAGAAATGGTAAATAAAATAAACGAAAATAATATCCGGCTGTCAATAAAGGCTGAAAGAATAAAACTGTTAGATGAAAAAAAACAGAGTTTCATAAATGAACTTCAAGAAATTGAAAAGCGCTTGCGGCAAAATGAAAAAAAACAAGATTTTAAAGAGTTTGAAAAAGAACAAGTTATTTTAACTGAACAGGTTGCGGCAGCACAAGAAAAGATTTTGGCTATTAAAGAAAAAATAAGCAGCATCAGCGCCAGGGAAGAGGAAAAGCGCGGCCGCCTTTTTTCTTTGCAAAGAAATTTGCAGGAATTGCAAAATGAGTTAAACAACGGCAATAGCCAAATGCAGGCGATAAAAATCAATTCAACTCGTTATGAAACCCGTTTGGAGGATTTGGAAATAGAGATTAGGCAAGAATTAAAAAATTTAAGCGAGATTAAAAATAGCAAGCGAGAAACCGGCGAATTTGATAATGATCTTATTAGCGGTTTGCGTGAAAAAATCAGGCAAATTAAAAAGCAGCTGGAACTTATCGGCGGGATTGATCCGCAAACAGAACATGAATATAACGAAACCAGAGAACGTTTTGATTTTTTAAATAATCAGGTAATAGATTTCGGTTCCGCGGTTGAATCTTTGCAAAAAATAATTAAAGAGCTTGATATTATAATTAAAGAACAATTTGACAAGGAATTTAAAGTAATAGCGCAAAATTTTGAAAAATATTTTAAAATTTTATTTAATGGCGGCAATGCCAAAATTGTTAAAGTTTTAGAGGAGGCTATGGATGAGGAAAAAGAAGAAACAGCGGAAGCGCAAAAAGAAGACGCAAAATCAGAACTGGTGAGCATGCCTGATATTAAAAAAATTAAATTTTTACAAAAACATAACGCAACCGGCTTAGCCGGAGTTGAAATTCAAGCCACGCCTCCGGGCAAAAAAATAAAATTAATCTCAATGCTTTCCGGCGGTGAGCGCGCTTTAACCGCCATTGCCTTGATCTGCGCGATTATCAGTTCAAATCCGTCTCCGTTTGTTGTTTTGGACGAAGTTGACGCCGCGCTTGATGAGGCAAACTCCGAGCGCCTTGCGAAAATTTTTGAAGAATTATCCCGCAAAACCCAGTTCATAGTCATAACCCACAACCGCGCCTCAATGCGCCGCGCCAGCATCCTCTACGGCGTTACTATGGGCGATGACGGCGTTTCTAAGCTGTTGTCCGTTAAGTTGGATGAAGTGAAAGGGAAGTAAATTCAAAATTTAATCAACATCTATGAAAGAAGAAATTTTAAAATATTTGGAAATTACCGCCAAAGCCGCGGGCTTTGGCGATCCAAAAAGTTTGCCGGAAATAATCGGAGCGATAATCGGCGTTTTTTTATCGCTCCTTGGAGTGATATTTTTAATTTTAATCATGTACGGCGGTTTTCTTTGGATGACATCCGGCGGTAAAGAAGAAAAAGTTTTAATCGCCAAAAAAACCATTGAAAATTCAATCATCGGCATGATAATAATCCTCTCATCATACGCGATTACCCAGTGGGTTTTTCAGGCGGTTCAGGGGGTGGTGTAAAACATTTTTTTATTTTTTTATCAATTAAAATATGAAATCAAAAGGAGGGAAGTTCATAGTCTTGATATTGCTATTATCGGGATTTTTTTATTGCTTGTGCTTAAACGCAAGCGTTTTGATTAATATTAACACGGCGGATTTAACGGAATTAGATACATTACCTGAAATTGGGCAGGTTAAAGCACAAGCAATTATTGATTATCGCAAAGCTAATGGAAATTTTCTTGTCAAAGAAGATATTATGTTTGTCTTGGGTATTAAAAAAGCTATTTATGGTGGCATAAAAGATTTGATTACAGTCGGTGAAGAAGCGGAATTTGAAACAGAACAAGAAAACGAAACAGATTCGGAATATGATGATGGCGCGCGGGAAGAAGAATATAACGGTGAAAATATTATTAACGATGATGACAGCGGCGAAGATAATTTATCAGAAGAAAATGAAGCGGATTTAAGCGCGGATTATAAACAAGGAGAATCAGACGCGCCAGAGAGCGAGAACTTTAATTATAAATTGGGCGACATCGTAATTAACGAACTTGTAAGCGACCCCGCGGACTTTGAGGTGGAGTGGCTTGAATTGTTTTGCAATTTAAATGAAAAAATAGATTTAACAGATTGGCACATTAAAGAAGGAAGCGGCGCAAAAACAAATTTACAAGGCGAAATAGATGATTTTTTTATAATTGAAAAGCCAAAAGGCAATTTAAACAATAAAGGCGATATCGCGGAGTTGTATTATAAAGATATTTTGATTGACCGTGTAATTTATGGCAAATGGGAAGGCGTTAGCAACGCGCCCGTGGCAGGCGATCCTTTTAGTATCGCGCGAAAAATTGACGGGTACACAACCTTTAATAACCAAAATGATTTTAGCGTTACAACGAAGCCGACAAAAAATTCCAGTAATATTATTATTAGCGAAGAGCCGGAAGAAACAAAAGAAGAAATTAGCATTAAAGAAGTTGAAGAAAAAATAAATTATGATTATAGCGCTGAAATTTTAATTTCAAAAATATTGCCAAATCCCAAAGGAAGCGATACTGGAAACGAGTTTATAGAAATTTATAATTCAGGAAGCGAGGATGTTGATTTAAACGGCTGGCGGCTTGGAGATGAATCAAAAAAACGTTATAAAATTGAAACAGACAGAGACGGCGGCAGTATTATTAAGGCAGGAGAATACTTTGTTATTTATCGTTATGAAAGCAAGATTGCCTTAAATAATACCGGTGATACGGTAAAATTGTTTCATCCTTTTAGAGATGAGCCTATTATTGAATTAAATTATGAAAAAGCTAAAGAAAATCAGAGCTATAATTTAGATTTGGAAAGCGGTAAATATGTTTGGAGCGAATTTTTGAGCCCGGGCAAAGAAAATAACATAGAAAAAATCGACCATCCGCCAATGGTTGATTTTGATTGCCCAGAAAAAGTCGCGCTTGCAAAACCAATTATTTTTGACAGCTCTGATACGATTGATGAAGATGGGGATGATTTGAAATATTTTTGGGATTTTGGCGATGGTTTTACGAATGTTTTAGCGAATCCAGAACATACATTTTTTAAAGCAGGCGCGTACACGGTTAAATTGATTGTAAGCGATTTAGAAAATGAGGCTGTGAAAGAAAAAATTATTATAGTAGGTGAATTAGTTAAAGAAAAAATAAATAACTCAACAAATAATCCTGAAGCGGAAACAAATATAATAATTAACGAAATTATGCCCGCGCCTTTAGGCGCTGACAGCGAAGAGGAGTTTATTGAAATATATAATAGAGGAGAGGCAAAAATAAATTTATTTAATTGGCGTGTTGATGACATAGACGGAGGCAGTAAGCCTTTCTTTTTTAGCGAGGAATTTATTTTGGGAGCGGGCAAATATTTTGTTTTGGAACGCGCTGAAAGTAAAATCGCTTTGAATAATACCGGCGATGAAGCAAGGATTTTAAACCAAGAAAATAAATTGATTGACAGCGTGAATTACGCGAAAGCCATCAGCGGCGAGGCCTACGCGCGCGGACAAAATAACAAATGGTTTTGGACTACTAACCCAACGCCGGGCAGAGAAAATATAATCAGGGTAAATGATAGCCAGATTGCGTTAGCGGAGGCGCCAAAAGTTTTGGGAATAACAAATATAAAAAGAGAAGATGATAAAATAAAGGAAATATTGTTAGAGAATATAAAAGATTTGAAAATCGGCGATAAAATCGTAACCAAAGGCGTGGTCGCGGTTTTGCCCGGAGTTTTAGGCTCGCAATTTTTTTATATAGTCGGTTCGCCCGGAATCCAAATTTATAATTACAAAAGAGATTTTCCCGATTTTAAAGTGGGCGATTATATAGAGGTAAGCGGAGAAATATCAGAATCAGGCGGAGAGAGGCGTTTGAAAACAAAAACTCAGGCTGATTTTAAGATATTAGAGCATAAAGGCGCGCCAGAACCGAAACAGAAAATATGCGAAAAAATTGATGAAAGCAATATTGGAGAATTAATCGCGGTTAGCGGAGAAGTGGTAGAGAGAAAATCGTCAGCAATTTATTTAGATGACGGCACCGAAGAAATTAAAGTTTACATCAAAAGCTCAACAGGGATAAACGTAAGAGATATTAAAGAAGGCGCGAATTTGGCAGTTAGCGGAATTTTAGGCAAAACCAGTTCAGGCTTGCGCTTATTGCCTCGTTTTAACGATGATATTGTTAGAAAGGACATTGAAAGCGAGGAACACGCGCAAGTTTTCGGTGAAATTTCCACTAGCAACGAATGGGAGCTTGCGGCGCGTGATAAAAAATTGGAATTATTTAAGTATTTGCTGGTTATCGCCGGATTTTTGATTATTTTGCTGGTGGGTTTGTTAATTAAAATTAGAAAAAATTGATATGCGCGATTATTGACTTCTTTAGCAAGGTATGCTAATATGATAATATAAGTAAAGAAATCCTATCTGTTTACACTTTGTGTGTGATAGGATTTTTTTGTTTGTCTATATTAATATTTTGATTATGTTGAGCTTAGCAACTCACGAAAATAGAATATTTCCTTTAAAATTCGCCAAAAAATTAATAATTTTTATAATTTTTGTGGTTGTTTTTGATTTTTTTCTTTTTTCCGCCCCTGTTTTAGCGGGAAATATAGATATTGAAGCTAGTATTAGCGAGAAAGATGATGAAATAATAGTTAAAAAAGAAAGTAATAAAACTATAAAAGATTCAATGATTTATAATAAATTACCCGATAATAGTGATTTAAAAGTGGCATGGACAGCAAACTATACAATGACAGCTTATAATTCCGAGGTGGCGCAATGTGACGCATCTCCTTGCATTACGGCAAACGGCTTTAATGTTTGCGAGCACGGAATAGAAGATACGGTGGCGGCAAATTTTTTAAAATTTGGCACAAAGATTAGAATACCGGAAATGTTCGGGGATCGGATTTTCGTGGTTAGGGATCGCATGAATTCCAGATATACCAGTAGAATTGATATTTGGATGCAAGAAAAACAATCAGCCATTCAATTTGGCGTTCAATATATGCAAATAGAGGTTTTAGAACCTTGAAGAATATAATTTTTTTATTAGATTTGCGCCTCCTCTTTTTTTAGGGGGTTTTTTATTTATAAACCTTGTTTTTAAAAAAATAATTTGATATAGTAATATAAGCAGAAACAGGGCACTGCCCTGTTTCTAAGGTTTAATATTTTTAATTTGTAATTTTTCATTGATAATTCGTAATTGATTGGGTCTGGTAGCCAAGCGGTAAGGCAACGGTTTGCAAAACCGTCATTCACCGGTTCGAATCCGGTCCAGACCTCAAATAAAAAAATCCC
>JAGLYP010000008.1 GCA_023132155.1 Candidatus Parcubacteria bacterium | reverse complement strand
GGGATTTTTTTATTTGAGGTCTGGATCGAGATTTGAACAGGGTTGATTATATAAGATAATTAAAAAAATTAAATAAAATATTAACAGGCTGTTTACAAATTTTGATGTTTTTAGCATAATTGAAAACGCCTTGGCTTTTCGAATCCGGTCCAGATCTCATTTTAACACTTAAGTCCAATCTAGCCTAGACTTAAATTAAGATATTTTTTATAAATTAAATTTATCCACAGAAATGCGAATAAATTCTAAATACTGTGGATAAAGTTTATACTTTTGTCCACATTAGCGTGTACTTAAGTCAATTATTTATTGTTAATAAATAAAAATTACCTTAGATTAAATAAGATTTTAAGTCCACTATACTGTTGACTTAAATAGTTATATATGATATATTAATTATAGATGTTATTTGAAAATTTTTTTTACTAATCTACTTGGCTAGTCCCGACAGGCCATTAAAAAAATAAAAACAAAAAAAAGGTAGTTTTTAATAGAAAATAAAAAACATTATTGAGAATTACCACTGATTGGTAAAAAAATAAAGTTTCTAAAGTTGGGAAGAAGCTCCAATACAAACCCTGAGAATAGGATTTCTTTACACATATCTTATGTGTATTTAACAAGTTTTTAGGGGTGGGGCTCTGACACTGGATCATAAATTAATTTTTTTCTAAAAATATAAGGGTCCCGTTAGGGCTCCTTTTTTTATCCAAAATTTTTTTTGACTATTAAAGCTTTATGTTTTAAAATTATTATTAGGTATTTAATAAGTGACATTATTTTAAAAAATTTCAAACATAACAATTATTATGGAATCAATTGAGCCTTTGAGCGAAATAAAAGATAAAAAAAGATTTTATAAATTATTTAAAACCGGCATATGTAAAATTGGCGGTGTTTTGGAATTGCTTGTATTTTTGATTATTTGGGTAATGATTTTTAGTTCTGATGGCAATGTTGGCGGTTTTACACGCACGGAAATGATTACTTATATCATATTTGGGAATAGTATCGGGTTAATTTCCGGTTATTTTTTGCATCGTGTCATAGTTCGCGAAGCATATCAAAAAAAATCCGGATTGCTTATATATCGGCCTTTTAAATATTTTAAAAACGTTTTATTAAGAGGAATGATAAAGAGTCTATTGCCGTTTTTTTCGGTTTTAATATTTCATTTGGCGGTTTTGTATTTCTTCTTAGATGATTTTGTCTTTAATTATAATTTAGAATATTGGCTGTTAATCGGTTTAATGATAATATTGGCCTTTATTATTGAATTTTTAATGGTTTATATTGTCAGTCTTTATGCCTATTGGGTAATTGAGGCCGGTGATTTGCAAAAAGTTATACTTAGAATAAAGAAATTTTTAGCTGGAAATTATTTTCCTTTAAGTATTTTACCGTTTGGTTTCTTGCAAGTTAGCCTTTTTTTGCCTTTTGCCTATTCATTTTTTGTGCCAACTGAGCTATTTTTAAAAAAAATTACCATTAATGATGGCTGGCGCGGAATTTTTATTCAAATCGCATGGATAATAATTTTATATATTTTTATTAAATCAGCTTGGAAACGCAAAAGAGATCAGGAAATTGAAGCGGAAAAAAATGATTAATTTTTTAATTAATTTTTTTGACACTTAAATTTTATTTTGCTATTCTGTTAAGATAATAAAAATTGTTTTATTAAATGTTAGTTTAATTATTTTTATTTAATAATACTATTAAATTTTTTAAGCGGTATTTTTGGTAAAAATTATAAAAAATATGAAAAAAATAATAGTTTTAAGTTTAATTTTAGCGTTTCTTGCCACTGGATGTTCTTTTGCGGGGACAAGCAGCCGAAAAATTTTAGCCCCGGAAGAAGCAAAAGCGAAAGCGGTTGATTTTATTAATAACAATTTAATGCAGCCGGGTTCTGAGGTTTCGGTTAAAGAAATTTCCGAAGATAATGATTTGTATAAAATTGTTTTAAATATGTCAGGCGGACAAGAGATTACTTCGTATTTAAGCCGTGACGGAAAATTATTTTTTCCGCAAGTAATGGACATTGAAGAAATTACAAAAAAAACTGAACAAAATAAAAATCAGGAGGAAGCAAACAAGGCCGCGGCAAATGCCGATATTCCCAAAACAGAAAAAGCAAAAGTTGAGCTTTTTGTAATGAGCCATTGCCCTTATGGCACGCAAATTGTAAAAGGCATTATTCCTGCAATTGAAGCTTTGGGCGATGATGTTGATTTTGAATTAAAATTCTGTGATTACGCGATGCATGGCAAAAAAGAGCTTGATGAACAATTGACCCAGCATTGTATCCAAAAAAATGAGCCGCAAAAATTATTTGAATATTTAAAATGTTTTTTAAGCGAGGCCGACTCTACGGAAAAATGTTTGGATAGCGCGAGAATTAATCGTTCTAAATTAACTTCTTGCGTAAATGCAAGCGATGAAGAATACAAAGTTACCGAATTATATAATGATAAAAACACTTGGACTTCCGGACGTTTTCCCCAATATAATGTCAACAAAGATGATGTTGTCAAATACGGAGTTAAGGGTTCGCCCGGTTTGATTGTGAACGGTATTAAAATTTCAAGCGCCAGAGACGCGGACAGCCTTTTAAGGACGATTTGTTCCGGTTATGAAGAAGCTCCAAAGGGTTGTAGCGCTGAATTGTCATCCGCTTCTCCTTCACCGGGATTCGGTTATGATAAAACAGGTTCAAACACAACTGCCGGTTGCGAAAAGTAAAAAAAATTAGTTTAATATAAAAAAACGGGCCATAAAAATATGGCCTGTTTTTTTAATCTCAATTTAGCATTTTCATTACTTAAGTTTTGATATTACTTGTTTTTGTCTTTGTTTTATTATTCGCTGTTTCATATTATCCTTAGTTTATATCTATTTTTAGCATATTTTTAATTAAAATTAAAGAGAAAATTAGGGGAAAGTATTTGGGGCGGTGAATGATTACGATGCGCGTTGAAAATCCCTTGACAATAAAATAAAATAGTGCTAAGAATATATAGTTATGGATTCATTTAGGGTTTTAATAGCTAAGCTAAAAAATTAAAATAACGCTAAATGACTTCTATTGTTCATTGAAAAATTTATATATTTTGTATTTTCGTAAATGCAGTATGTGAAATCAATTTTAATTTTAGAAACGAAAGAAAGGAGGTGGTGCAATATGGAGCAGGCATTAAGCGGCGAACCACATGCTTGTGGCAATAATCTCAACCATAATCGCTTGGGGCGGTTTTATCGCCGTATTGGCGATTTTGCGTAAGTTTATCGTGATTGGAATAACTTCGGGGGCAATATATATTTTCGCCAATGGAGGCGATTCTACTTTAAATCGTCTGATAGTCAGGCATTTAACCGATAAAGACGTGTCGGCGCGAGAACTGTATGACGAATTGCGTTTGCATTTTGAGAAAGATGATCGGCAAATTTTAGAAGAAACACAGGTGTAATATTAGGCAAAAAAGGAGATTATGTTATGAGAGTAGAAGATTTTATTATGACCAACGGACGCATAAGCGTTGGAAAGACTGTGTCATGGATTATGGTTGTCGTGTTTTGTTTAATCGTAGTGGTTAATGCCGCTAGCTTGGTTGAGCGAAATACTTCGGGAATTTATCAGGTTAATCAAGGCTGGTGGGACGGTGATATTACTACCCGCTTTGAACCCGGTTTTTATTATCAGGGGCTCGCGTTAATTGATGATTTTAAGGCAGCAGCGTCGTATAAGTTTAGTGACAAACCGGACGCGGAAAACGTTTCTGCTCCGCCGTTTATCGTTCGTTTTAACGATGGCGGTCGCGCCAAGGTTTATGGGGGCGCGCGTTTTGTTTTGCCCAGAAGTAATGAGGACATGAAACATATAAAGTTAATTTTCAACAATCAACAAAGACTGGAACAGGAGCTTTATTCACAGGTGGTCAAGGAGGCGGTAGTTATGACGGCGGCACTTATGTCGTCGGAGGAAAGTTATTCATCCCTTCGTACTCAGTTTTCAACGTGGGCCGGTGATCAGGTAAAGAACGGCATATATATCGTTGAAAAAAAGACCAGAGAAGTTTTTTCCGAGGATGATCAGGATAAAATGGTTATTCAGGAATATGTTGATATTAAAACGTATAAGAACGATCATGGGCAAGAAATTCCTGTGCGCAAAGAAGTAGTGCTTGCCAAGTTTGGTATTGACCTGCAGCAATTTATCATCGAAGATATTGTATATCTGGACGGTTTGGATAAACTCATTGATAAAAAAAGAGGGTTCTTGACAAAGATCATAGAAGTAAAATCAGCTGGTGAAAAAGCGGTACAGGAAAAGAAGACCGCTATTTCAGACGGCGAAAAGATGATTGCTGAAGCTAAATATGTAAAACTGCAGGAAAAAGAAAAAATAGTGCTTGATCTTCAAAAGAAAAAAGAACAAGCAATTATTGCCGCCAACCGTGATCTATCCGTAGCCATGGAAAATAAACAAACCGCGCTTAACAAAAAACAGCAATGGATTGCCAAGGGAAAAGGCAAAGCAGAAAAACGACGTTTGGCTCTGTTGGCTGATGGCGCTTTAAGCATGAAGAAGAACTATTATATTCATGCATGGGAAGCGTATCAAACAGCTTTTTCAAGCGCGCAGCTTGTTCCCGGGGTTATTACCAGTAAGTTAGCTCAAAACAGCAATGAACTGCCTGGCGGGGTTAATGTTTTATTTCAGATTGAGCAACAGTTGAGAAAAGAACTTGGTCTGGATCTTGTATTTGATTAGCATTTTTTAACACGAGAGTATTCTCAGTATCTTAGATGTAAAGGAGATAATAAACATGAAATTTAATGAAACAGGAGAACGCAAAGACAAAAAAGTAAGCAAACTCTGGATTATAATTTTGGGGCTTGTTTTCGTTGCTATTATCGGTTACAAGTTCGCAATCAACAATAACGTGGCTGGAAATTACGTTATGATTGAGCCGATAAGAGGAAGTGGCTCATTTGAAGCTATTATGGAGCCCGGTCGGTATTATATCGGGGCAAACAGGGCATATACATGGGACAAGTCAAGTACATCTTGGTTTTCCAAGGATTTAACAGAAGGAGAAGGGTGTGATGAAAGCGTGCCTGTCCGTTATAATGATGGCGGTACTGCCAGAGTTTCGGGATCTGTGCGCTATACAATCGGGTATAACGAAACAAGCAAGGAGACTAAGCAAAAAAGCAGGAAGCAATTTACCAAACTTCATATCCAATACCGTGATCAGGATAATTTCCGCGATCGGGCAATTCAACCCCTTGTAACAGAAGTTTTGACCTTAACTTCAACGCTTATGAGCGCGGAAGAAAGCTATACAACCAACAAAGCGCAGTTTACCGAGTGGGCGCTTGATCAGCTGAACCACGGAGTGTATTTGGTAGAAACTTATACAGATACCATTGTTTTGTCAACCGGTGAGAAGAAGCAAGTGCGCAAGTCTAAATTAAAAATCAAGCAGGGCACCAAAAATGAAATAATGAGAAAAGAGTATGCCCTAAAGGATTTTGACGTTAAGTTTACGCAGTTCGTGATTTCGGATCCTGAGTATCATCAGAGTATCAAAGATCAGATTACCGGAAAATTGACGAATTTGATGGGTAAAGTGGCCAGTATTGCCGAAGCTGAATTGAATGCAGCTAAAGAAACCACCGCCATTGCTGTTGGTCAGCGTAATGTTGTTAAATCCGAGTATGAGCAAAAGGTAGTCAACGTTACGGACATTATACAAAGTGAGATTAACGCGGCAAAAGAGCGTATTCCTGCTGAGGCCAGAAATAAAGTGTCTTCAATTTTGAAAGAGGCGGCTGAATATCAGCGTGATGCCGACATTTACGATGGTGAAGGCGAAGCATCCTACAAGATGGCTTTGCAAAAAGCTGATAGCAATATGGAAGTCAGGTTGAAACTTTGGCTTATAGGACACCAGTCCAGGGCGGCGATTATTGCCAAGAATGGCAAAATTACTCCTGACTTTGTACTACCGGAGGGAACACAGGTAGATACAGGAATGGCGCTTATAAATTATGACATTATGAAACGCGCTAGTTCCAAATAGTTTAACTATAGTAATAAGAAATTTTGGCGGGCAAGCTGTTGGTTTAGTTTGACGGCTTGCTCTTTTTAAACCCAAAATAATTTAAGCGAGGTGGAATATGCGAATTAATTTTGCGAGAAAGCGTGAAACAAAGAAAAAGATGCGTTTTTGGGGATTTATTGTCGGAGGTTTGGGTTTATTTATTATACTTGACAGCTGGACGATTTTTCCGATACCGCTGGCAGGTCCGCTTGCATGGTATGTCGGTAGTTTTCTTTTAATCCCGAGCGCGATTGCCGTGTTTTATACGTATCAGGAGCCATCCGATCGGGAGATTAGCCAGTTGGCTGTAAAAACTAACGGGTATATACTTGCTACTTTTTTGGTTGACGCGTTTGATATCGCAAGCGATATGGCTGAAGGTATTATGAAGCGGCTATTTTTGGAAGGTTATCTGGATATTGTAAACAAAATTGATAATGAAACGCCAATTTCACAGTGGGTAACACTTTTTGTCGGCGCCGGACAAAGAAGCACAAACAAAGAAGCCATTAGAGAACGCTCTCAAAATATGAATCTTGCCGAACATACGGCGGATAATCTGGAAATGTCCGTAGCCGATATAAACGATATGTTGCTGAATGGAGATTTGAGTCTTGGCGGTTCAGGACAACCGCAAAGATAAAAAATAATAATTTAACTGAAATTGCAGGAGGAAAAAATGCCAAGTACAGAAAATCAGACAAGCTCGCGCGAAAACGTAGCTGAAGTTCAGCCCTTTATTTGTAAATGCGAAGAACACAAGGAGAAGCCGCAAAATTTAGCAATGCGGTTGGATTTGGCAGGAGAAGAAGACGGCCATTCAAAATTGGCGCTTTGTATTTTTGCCAAGCCGCCGGCAGTTCACGAATGGGACGGCAAGGACTATGTAATCAGAGAAGATCTGGAATTCAAAAATAATCAGATAGTGGAAAAAGAAAGCGGCGCGGTTTACGCATCCACAACTCCGCCAAGCCTGGCTGACCTGGATACGGACGATGAAGCTGCGGAAGACAAGCCAGAGTCCGGCAGTTCCGCGCAGGGCGGACCAACGCCCGCTTGCGGACAGCATGTTGACCTTGATCAGGATGAGTATTATTAACTAAAGAGGTATGTTATGGCTGATATTGTACAGAGGAAAAAAGTTGGACGAGGAGAAATGGTTTCATGGACAGTAGATAAGAGCGCGATTCAAAGCACGATTTCCTGGGCAGGCGAAAAACCAAGCTTGTTGGATGAAGAGCTGGATGATATGTATAGAAGTTTCAAGCATTTCTATGCAGTTCTTGTTACAAGAGATCAAATTTCAAGAGGTGATATTTTTTGCCCGAGATGCAAGGATATTATTACATTTGACCGCGGAATAAGGTGCGTCTCCTGCGGAACGATTTTCAAAACTCCGGCAAACCCCAAACTTGGGTTTATTGGCCGAATACCTAATTGGATTGGTGTGATTGATACGAATGGCAGGCTGGGACAACGCGGTGTTGACGCGCATGGTCATCCGTTTTTGAAGTTTATGCATAAAAAATTGATACCCATGCCTGACGCGGAAAAACAAAATATATTGAGATACTTTCTCGCACTGCCGGAAGAAAATCGTACAAAAGTATTTTTCGCACCGCCGATTTACGCGATTTATCCTGATAATTGGCCGAGAAATAAGCCGGATATTTATGTTGAACGGGAATATTTCGATAAAATACTGTTCAAGGGAACACGCTATAGCCATTCCAGTTTTCATGCCTACTCAGAAGGCGGCAATAGACTATTAAGGCTTTGCAATTATGTCAATTGGCATAGGATTACGATGCGTGTCGCGATTGAGCAACGAATCGTCCCAAAAATTATGATGGATGTAATGATTGCCGATTTAGCGTCTATAGGCAAGCTGGAGAAAGTTGTTCGTTCATTGGGAACAGATGTACATAGTTTGTATAACTGGATAGGGAGATCCGGACGCAAAGAACGTTTTTCAAAAGAATTTAATAAATATGTTCGAATTGACGCATGAACACGAAACATAGGCCGTATGAACTGTAAAGAAAAAATTCATACGGCCTAATTTATTTTTGTGTTTTAACATTTGCTTTTTAATAAAGGCAGTTGTTAGATCAAAAAAAGAACCTTGACAAAGTTTCATAAACAAGCTGATCTATCTTGATAAATGAAACAAAATATATAAAGGAGAAAAACCATGAAAAGAACAAAATTTTCGCTTGTATATATTTGCAGGGATGCCGTTCAAAAGGCAATCCATGAAGCAAATAAATATTATGCAATAGGCAAAAGGAAGACTGGTTTTCCTTGGGAGGCGGCTATGTATCCTTTGGCTCACTTAGTTTTGAAGCCGGGTATACACAAGTCTCCTTTGGATTTTGTTGAACTTGCAGACATTGAGAGAATTGTTGTAACCCACGTATTTTATCCATTGGATAAATTCAAGGATTATAGCAGTCACAAGGCGGTTTTTAAGAAAAACGCGGGGGCTAGTGATTACCTGAATCAAGTTTTAAGCGAGTATATTAGCCGATATCCATTTTTAGACGTATTTTGCAAACAGCACAGCCACCCTTGGTCGTGCAGCGGATGGTTATCACAAGGCGATTTAGTTCATTCGGTTTTTAATGCCTATGACTGGCATAGAAAAAAAGGATTAAATACCATGTTTAGTTTTGTGATGGCTCCAACGTTCATGCAAAATACGTGGAAATTCAATTGTTTCGCTTTGCGGGACAACGGCAAACATGTCAAGCTTTTTGTTGAAATAATTTCACGGAATCATTCATACGTCAGAGAAGCTAAGTTAATGCCTTATTACAAAACAAATGACGGAAAGAAATGGTGCGATCAAACAAAGAAAAAACTTATAACAAAAAGATTTCAGGTTTCACGCAACGTGTTAAGGCGCGGTTGGCGCAGATACACGGTTAAGTTTGATGATAATAAGTATGTTATTTGCATACCTCCCTTTTTTCCCGATCAAATTGTCAAGATATACAAAGTAGTGATTAATGATTTAAGCAATCCTTATCATGAGATTAAACTGCCGAATGATTCATTGTGGAATAGATTAGGACAATCGTACAAATCGTATGACATAATTAAATTGATTAACGCTATTAAAGAAAGGATATAGGCGATGGATCTTAAAGATTATTATAATCGTATTTTACCTGTTGTTGGCGAAGCATTTAAGGGAAAAACAATAGCGGTTATTAATCCCGTTTTTTCCTGTTTGATAGCTGACGCATTGGCGCGATGCGGATTGACAAAACAGTTGTATTTTCTCTCTGCCAATGTAGAAAAAAAAGATGTTTTAGCTTTAAGTTATGGCATAAACACAGTCGGTTTAGATGCAGGGGAAGCATTGCAAAATCATATCGTTGAGCACAATACAATGGAAACCGCGTGGGATATACAAATCAGGCCGGAAAAGACGCGAGAAGATATCGCCGAAGCGCTAAGCGAACATAAAGTTGATTTGATTATCGGAGGCGGTGATTATGAAACCGCGGCTTTGGTTAATTTTCTTTCCCGCGCAACCGGCATTCCTGCATCGGGTTTTATGCTTTTTGACGGTTTGCTTGTTGAATCAATGATTTTTATCGTTGATTCTGATTTACCTGATTGCATGCCTGAATATCTGGCTGATATGTTGTCTCGCAAAAAAAATAAAATTGTTAGCAACCCCAAACTCCAACATCGCTTGGCTTGGCTGGGAGCAATTGATGTAATGATGAATTTTTCTAAAGCCTTGCTTCTTCGCGGCACCGCGTATGAAAGGAAAGATTTGGAGGATTTATTGTTCAAACAGCGAAGGAATGTGATTTTGCGCGGCACGTTTGAGTGGCCTTGGCAAATTTATTATGTTAATCCGAACAAAAAACAAGACTTTCTTAAAAAAGTATTTTCAAGTTCGTATTATATGCCGCCAGTGCCGATTGAAGCGTTGGAAAATGACAGAGTAATGGTACTGGGCTGCGGTACGGGAAGTTTAATAATCGGGGAATTAGTTAATTATTATCGCCATCTGTTAATGGTTGATTATAAGCATTTCTCAATATATAACCCCGTTCGCCAGCTTGTTGGAGTTAATTGGATTGGAGAAAAAATAAAGCCATACGCGCTGCAGGATTATCTCGTCCGATTTTTTTCACTCACAGGCGGAAAGGAAGAAAAGTTTATATCACAAATTGTTAAAGGGGATTTGGCTAGGACTTATTATAGCGGTTCGCGCTCAATTAGCGCCGCTGAATTATGCTTAAAAGAATTTGATGAAAAATCTATAGCAAAATTCAACCGGCTTTTGGATTGGTTTAAACCCACGCTAGTGATTGTGGCGACAGGCAGAAGTTATGATGATAATTTTACCGCTTGTGAAATATTAAGAAAGCGGGGAATTAAGCATATAATTCCAAGCGCGTTTTCAGGCGCTACTCATTACAAGGTGGTTGTGGTTGACGGTGAATCAGGGCCATGTTATGAATGTTTTCAGAATAATCTCACGCTGGATATGTCACCAGGCATAAAAATAAATGAAGATATGCGTACAATGCTTTATAGCGATCCGGATGATCCTACGCAACCCGCGACAATTATCGAAACTTGGCCTAGCGCTCATTTAGCGCTGCGTTTAAGTATAGAATTGTCGCTTAACAAATATCTCCGTTCAGCTTGGTTTGCCAAGGCAATGCAAAAGGAGAAAATATGTTTTGTAGGCGGTAATAATGTTGAAAAAATTTGGAACGAAGATGCTTATGTCTATGGTGTTGAGTATCCTGGCCAAGTGGTAATATACGGTGTTGAAGATATTATCGGATACAAGGAAACATTTACTTGTGATATTTGCGGCCGCAGTTATAAGGTTTGTCATTTATTACAGACATAAAACAAAGGAGAAGAGAAATGCCTGACAACATAAATTTAGATTGTTTTAAGCCATATATAGAACGAGCCAATGAATTGGCCGGGTTATTGGGCAGCAGCGTTGTAACTACGGCACATTTGCTTTTAGCTGTAATTGATTTGGCGAATGAAGAGTTTAAATCAATTCTTGATCAGCCGCTCACGACAGATAGAATTATAGAAATCTACAATTTAGGAGCTTTGCCTCCGGAACCTCCGGCCTTGTTCCGTGAAGTTTTAGCCGCCGGAGTAAGAGCCCGGCAACGGTCCAATGAGAATCATGAGGAGGCGATTTATCTGCTTATGGGCGTATTGGCTCTGCCGACATGTGTTGGCTATCAAATACTTCATGTGCTGCAAATTCAGGTAAATTCCCTGCAAGTACGATTAGCAAAGGCAATCGGTTTAACTACGCGGCAAGCTAGGCATAGAGAGGCCGGTCAAACGGTTTTGCCGGAACAAAAAAAAGCGGAAGTCAAAACAAGCGCGCCGGTTGCCGAATTAGCGCCGCTAGATCCATTGCAATTGGAAAAAGGATCAATATTGGCTTTAGCCGCGAAAGATTTAACTCTTTTAGCCAGCCAGGGTAAAATTGATCCTATTATCGGACGTGATAAAGAAATTCGCAAAGCAATGCAAGTTCTTATGAAGCGCAAAAAGAATAATCCGGTTTTTGTCGGTGAAGCGGGAGTAGGTAAAACCGCCGTTGCCGAAGGAATCGCCCTTGAACTTGTTTGGGGGAACAATGTACCGGAAAAGCTGCATGGGAAACGAATATTTACTTTAAGTCTAAGCAGTTTAACCGCAGGCACTCAATATCGCGGACAGTTTGAAGAGCGTCTTCAACGGTTAATTAAAGAACTTGAAGAAAGGCAGGAAATTATTGTTTTTATAGATGAATTGCATACGGTTCTCGGCACCGGTTCTTCAGAAGGAGGACTGGATGCCGCTAATATTCTAAAACCGGCGCTGGCACGCGGAACTTTTGGCTGTATCGGAGCAACAACTTCAGACGAGTATCGGAAATACATTAAAAAGGATTCCGCTCTTGAACGGCGTTTTCAACCGATAACCATTGATGAGCCGGATGAGAAAACTACTTTGCTTATCCTTCAGGGGTTGCGGGAAAAATATGAACTGTATCATGATGTAAGATATTCCGATAAAGCCTTAGAAGCCGCGGTAAAATATTCAGCTCGTTATATCCATGAAAGAAATTTTCCGGATAAAGCGATAGATGTTATTGATGAAGCCGGCAGCCGCAAAGCAATGTTTAACGATAATGTTGAAAAATTGGTTAAAGACGAAGATATTGCGCGTATTATTAGCGAATGGACAGGTGTTATTGTTATGACATCGGATGTTCAGCGCCGAAAATTTTTGAGCATAAAAGAGGATTTATCAGAACTTGTCATCGGTCAAACAGAAGCGATAGAGGCTGTGGGAGACTGTCTTTTGTCTGTAAAAATGGGCAATCAGCCAATCGGGTCTTTCTTGTTTTTAGGTCCAACCGGCGTAGGAAAAACAGAAGTTGCCAGAAAACTTGCCTTTTTGTTATTCGGGAGCGAAGAAGCTTTAATTAAGTTTGATATGTCTGAATATCAGGAAAAACATCAAGTTTCCCGGTTAATCGGCGCTCCTCCGGGCTATGTAGGTTATGATGATGGCGGAGAATTAATTGAAAAAGTTCGACGCAAGCCTTATTCGGTTATTCTTTTTGACGAGATGGAAAAAGCGCATGTTGATGTGTTTGATATTCTGTTGCAGGTTCTTGATGATGGAATATTGACTGATAGCCAAGGCAGGAAGGCTTATTTTAGAAACACTATCGTCATTATGACAACGAATATCACTTTCACTGCTGAAAAGGAAATTGGTTTTGGCTCTAGTTCAAATGCACCCGGCATAAACTTAATTCATAAAGCCCTTTTAAGACATGGGTTTCGTCTGGAGTTTATTAATCGTATTGATGAAACGATTGTATTCCGTAATCTTAGTAAAGCAGATATGGCCGCTATTTTGGAATTAAGATTGGGTGAAATTATCAAGCGAGTTCGCGAAGATTATGAGATTAATTTAGTATTTACGGAATCCGTGAAAGCGAAGCTTATTAATGAAGGATTTAGCGCGACGCTGGGAGCAAGGGAATTAAACCGAATAAACAAACGGTTAGTTCTTGTCCCCTTGGGTAAAAAAATTATTGCTCACGAGTTTGAATCAGGAGATTCAGTTGAAGTGACTCAAAAAGGAAATATAATTGAATTTATTAAGGCCTGAAATCAGAAGAAAATAATGTTTGTCAAAAAAAATAAAGGAGAACAAAATGAAAAAATTAAGCTTATTTGGTTTATTGGTAATTATTTTTTTGGCAATGTTGGCAGGCTGCGCAAAATATTCTGAGGGGGATTCTGTCGCAGAGGAAACATGGGGGAAAATGACCGTAACTGAAAAACTTTTTTATGATAAAGTGGAAAGCGGCTGGAAAGAGGATTTTGAAGATGTTAAATTACAAGATATTAGATCAGCCGTAAGACTAAGAAAGATAAAACCATCTGAAGATGCTGTCCCTTTTATTGATATGGCAAAAGCAATTGTACTCAATAATGATGTTTCTCTACAGTTGTCCGGCAATGAGGGTAGTGCTCACAAAAAAAGGAAGTTGGACACAAGGTGGGATGCTATTGATCATGATTGGTATCGCCTTATTTTAAAAGTGGCGAATAAATCCAAGGAGGATTCAGAAACAAATCAAGACGAGCAATCTGAGGAATTTAATGAAAAGGGCAATAGTCGGGTTGCTTTAGCTTTAAATAATTATACCGAGAAAGCCGAGGAAAAGAATAACAGTGATGTTTTATTGCCGGCTGATGAATATATGATTCTTAAAGGAAAGATAAGAAATTGCCCTGAAGCTCAAGAATTATTAGAAAAAATAGTATCAGCCAATCAAGCATTAACATTAGCCGACCGAAATGTCCTTGTAGAAAAATATTTGATCTGTAAGACTCGCAATTTGCTTGTTGAAACTGCTGATTGATATTATTGTAATTATCAAAACAGGGGTGTTGGATTTAATTCCGGCACCCTGATAAAAATTGTGTCTTGACCAAAAACATCAAAAGGAGAATAATTATGCAGATAAACAGGAGGGGTTTTACGCTTATTGAATTAATGATTGTAATCGCGATTATTGGAATTCTAGCCGCTATTGCTATTCCTAATTTTATAAATCATAAAACTAAAGTCGCAATTACCGAAAAGATAAAATCCGGCCAAGTACTTACTAAAAATGAAATAAAATATTTTAATGATCATAAAGAATTTTTTATAGAAGAAATGCCGAATGAAGTGGCGGAATGGGCAAAAATTGTAAAAGGAAACATGGCAACTGATAACTTAGAACCGCGCCTTTTGCCGCCCTCAGCTGAGCTTGTGAAAAAAAGTACAAGCAAGGCAGATGGAGAAAGTAAAACAATTTCGGATAATCAAAATAATCGCGAACTTAATAAGTTACTGCTTAAACTTATGCAAAATCAGTTAATAATTTTGGAAAATCAAAAAACAATGTTCATTCATAATTACTCTAGTTCAGGTTCTGAAATTCAAGAGCTTAGAACAAGAATCAATTCGCTTAGAGACGATATTCGCGACTTTAAGAAAAAATGCGTGTCAAAATAAAAACAGTGAAATATAGTAATGTCTGTAATAGCTTTTTAATCCACCCGCAGAAGACATAAGTCGTCTGCGGGTTTTAATTTACCTAATATTAAAATTAATATCTTAAAAAATTAATAAAAGTGTCCAAATAGGACATTTCTAAATCACCCAAAGTAGGACATTTCTATTTCACCTTTACAGGTAGGAGGTTGCTATTGACTTATTTCCGAAAGTATGTTAATATTAAAAATCATCGTTCGTTGAGAAATAAATTTATACTAAACCATAAAATTTTAAATGAGGAGGGTGTGATGTCAAAATATTTTAATTTAAGAGGCGATTATAAGCCGGTTATTGTTTTGGTTGTTGTAGTTATGTTGCTTGCGGGTGGCGTGGCGGCGATAAATATGAAATCGTTTAGCTGGGATGGTAACGCGCTAGGTTTGTTTGAAAAAGCAGGAAATGGAGATTACGTTGTCAAGGTTCAAGGAGGCAACGTATTCGCTGATACGAAAAAACTTAGAATAAAATTTTTTGATCGTAACATTTTAAAATTAAGTCAGGACGTTTATATCTATGAAAGCGCAATGAGCCAAGATTTTTCATGTTCAGCAAGGCTTAATGACGGATACTTAATCGAAATAACTGGTAAAATTTGTTACCTTATCGGACAAGACAATAGAGCTCTTGTATCTCTCCATAGGCGGTATGGTGGGCAGGATAAATTTAATGTTGATGTTATTCATCTGATTCGTGAAACCTTTATTTATACAGCGGCATTTATGTCTACTGAAGAGTATCGGAAAGAAAATGGTGAAGAATATTTAATGTATGTATGGGATCAGCTAAAATACGGGAGATATGTGGTTGATAATGTACCGCACGGAGAGTTAACTGTTACAAGTTTACGTCGTGATACAGACGGCCAATTTGCTCGCCACAAACATCCTTTTCAAAAATATGATGTAAGTTTTGTATCTATAGAGTTTGAGAGTTGGAGTCTGTAGATATATAAAAACATAAACAAACCCGTAGCGTAAATAATCGTTGCGGGTTTTAATTTATAGTCAAGGAATTTGAATATTCCCGACTACTGTTAGTGCCCTTTGGGCATAACTTGTCTAATATTAAACAAGAACCGTTAGCCGCTAAGATTTCCCCTTGCATTTTCTAAAAAACACTGTATAATAAAACCATAATCAAAATCAAATAAACACCTATAATAAATTTTTAGTGAGTATTTGGCTATTTTTGGCTAAAGAGGTGGCTAAAAAACTTTTCTCAAAAAAAGAGAAGGTTAAGATATGTTTTTTTGTTGGAAAAATTTAACAAAAAAATTAAAAATATGCCAGAAAATAAAAAAGACCAAAACAATAATTTAAGCCATGATGAGTTTGATAAATTATTAGACGATCATAAATTTAAAGCTCCGCAGTCAGGAGATTTAATTAAAGGAGAAGTAATTTCAGCTTCAAAAGCGGAAGTAAAGCTTGATGTTGACGGAATTATGACCGGTGTTGTGCGCGGTCCGGAATTGTATGAAGAAGACGAAGAATATTCAGGGCTTAAGCCGGGCGATATGGTTGAGGCAACTGTTTTAGAGCCGGAAAATGAAAATGGCGAATTGGAATTATCATTTAAATACGCCGGACAGGAAAAGGCTTGGGAAGGACTTAGAAAGGCGAATGAAAATAAAGAAACAATTAAAGTAAAAGTGGTTGATGCCAACAGAGGCGGTTTATTGGTAAAGTATCGCCAGATTGCCGGTTTTTTGCCTGTTTCGCAGTTGGCGCCGGAAAATTATCCCAGAATTAACGGCGGCGATAAGGGCAAAATTTTAGAGAAATTAAGGTCTTTCGCGGGCAAAGAGTTTGAAGTAAAAGTAATGACTTTGAATGAGCATGAAGATAAGATTATTTTTTCGGAAAAAGACGCTTGGGGCGAGAGGCAAAAAGATATTATTTCAAAGTACAAAGTCGGTACGGTTGTTGACGGCACTATTACCGCGATTACCGATTTCGGCGTTTTTATCAGTTTTGGCGAAAATTTGGAAGGCCTTATCCACATATCTGAATTGGCATGGCAAAGAATTGACGATCCGGCCGAGTTGTATAAGGTCGGTGATGTTGTTAAAGCCGAAGTAATCAGCCTGAAAGATTCAAAAATATTTTTAAGCGCCAAAAAATTGCTTAGAGATCCATGGGAATCGGTTAGTGAAAAATATAAAGTCGGCCAAATTGCCAAGGGAACCATTATTAAAGTTAATCCATTCGGCATGTTTATAAAGCTTGACGATGATATTCATGGATTGGCGCATATCAGCCAGTTAGGCCTTGCTCCAAAAGAAAAAATCAATGATAAATTTAAGGCAGGAGAGAAAATGAATTTTGAAATTGTTTCAATTGAACCGAAAGAACATCGTTTGGGTTTGGCTCATTCGGATGAGATTAAGAAAGCGAAAGTGAAGGACTAGATATGTAAGAATGTAAAATCATAGTATACAAAAAAATCGCGGAAAAGTTTTATGATTTTCCGCGGTCTTTTATTTTTTTATTTAAAAATAGCAAAAATTTGTAAAATAGTATTTGCCAATTATAAATACATATTGTATACTGAACTAAGTAATTTAATTTAATTGTTAAATTGTCGCATTGTTGTATTGTTGCAAATATAAAGCAATATAACAATACAACAATTTTATTGATAAATGAAAAATTTATTTAAAAATTTTGGAATATTTTTTATAATATTTATTCTTATTATCGCTTTGTTTAGTTTTATGGGCGAGCCAAAAGCGGAGTCAAAAAGAGTCGGCACTGAAACGCTTATCTCACGCATTAATAATGAAGAAATTGAAAAAATTATTGTTGAAGGCACAAAGATAGAGATGCAATTAAAAGACGGTAAAAAAGAAATCGTAAAAAAAGAAACAGGCGAATCTTTGTCCGAGTTATTAAGTAATTTCGGCGTAGAAAAAGAAAAAATTTTAAAATTAAATATTGAGGTAAGAGAAGGAGAAGGCTTTGATTATTGGCTGGTAACGCTTTTGCCGTTTTTATTGCCGTTTTTATTAATCGGTCTTTTTGTATTTTTAATGATGCGCGGGGTGCAAGGAGCTAATTCACGCGCGATGATGTTTGGACAGTCGCAAGCCAAGGAATTTACCAAAGATGAAAAACATAAAGTAACTTTTAAAGATGTAGCCGGAGTCAAAGAGGCCAAGGAGGAACTTTTGGAAGTGGTTGAATTTTTGCGAAATCCGAAAAAATTTTTGGACTTGGGCGCGCGCATACCGCGCGGAGTTTTACTTTTAGGAAGCCCGGGTACGGGCAAAACTTTATTGGCGCGCGCGACAGCCGGCGAGGCTAATGTGCCGTTTTTTCATATTTCCGGTTCTGAATTTGTTGAGATGTTTGTCGGCGTCGGCGCTTCCCGCGTGCGCGATTTATTTAAAAAAGCCAAAAAAAATACTCCTTGCATTATTTTTATTGATGAAATTGACGCGGTTGGCAGAAAACGCGGCGCAGGGCTTGGCGGCTCGCATGATGAGCGGGAACAAACTTTAAATCAAATTTTGGTTGAACTGGACGGTTTTGAGCCAAATACGAATATTATCGTGCTTGCCGCTACCAATCGCCCGGATGTTTTAGATAGCGCGCTGTTGCGGCCCGGCCGTTTTGATCGCCAAGTTGTTTTGGAAAATCCCGATATTAATGACAGAGAGGCGATTTTAAAAGTGCATGCCAAAAAGAAGCCATTGGCAAAAGACGTAAGCTTGCGCCACATTGCCCAGCGTACGCCCGGATTTAGCGGCGCTGATTTAGCTAATGTACTTAATGAAGCGGCGATTTTAGCGGCCAGAAAAAATAAAAAAATTATTGATATGAATGAACTTTTTGACGCAATTGAAAAAGTAATGCTTGGTCCTGAGCGAAAATCACGAGTAATTACGAAAAAAGAAAGAGATATTACAGCCTATCATGAGGCCGGGCACGCGATTGTGGCGCATTATTTGCCTAATACCGATCCGGTTCATAAAATTTCCATTATCGCGCGCGGACAAACAGGAGGTTATACTTTAAAAATGCCGACAGAAGACAAGCATATGCATACCAAGTCTGAATATATTGAAGAAATTGCCGTGCTGTTAGGCGGATATTTAACTGAAAAAAGTATTTATAACGAAGTTACTACCGGAGCTACTTCTGATTTGCGGCGCGCTACTTCAATTGCCCGCCGTTTGATTACGGATTTCGGTATGAGTGAAATTTTGGGACCGCGCACTTTTGGCAATAAAGAAGAAATGATATTTTTAGGTAGGGAAATTACCGAACAGCGAGATTATAGCGAAAAAATAGCGGAACAAATAGATGAAGAAATATTTACGTTTATTTCCCGCGCGACTAAAATGGCTGAAAAAATTATTGAAGACAAAAAAGATAAAATTGAAAAAGTTGTTCAGGAATTATTAAAGAATGAAACGATTGAGAAGAAAAAATTTGAAGAGTTAGTTAAAGATTAGATTTTTAGAAATTTTCAAAGGTTCGGCCTCTACGATAAATTGTAGAGACCGAGTTTTTTTATTTTTGCTTAATACTGAAATAATACTGAAATAATTTTGTTATTTATTCAAAATATGTTATAATAAAATCATAATAAAATAATTTTTATATTTTAAAAATATGGCATTATATCGCACAATTTTAAAGCGCGCGTGGGGAAATACCTGGCAGCATAAATATTTATGGTTTTTCGGGCTTTTTGCCGCGCTGCTGGGCAATGGCGGTGAATTGGAATTAATTTTCAGGGGTTTTGATGAACCGGGTAGAAACAATCTTTACGCGGGTATGCAAAGAATTTTGGAAACCGGATTTTTTAGCAAGGGAACTTTAAGCAATATGGGGCATATGGCGCAAGAAGATCCTTTTTCTTTGTTTTTAGCGTTAATGACTTTGTTTGTTATCTTGATTTTGGGATTATTTTTGCTGTGGCTAAGCATTACTTCGCAAGTGGCGATTGTCCATAATACCGCGAAAATCAAGCATGATAAAGAACATGATTTCAAAGACGGAATATTGGCGGGCATGAAAAAGTTTTGGCCGGTTTTAAGTTTAAATATTATTTCTCGCGTTGCCGCGGCAATCATGTTTTTTATAATCGGCTTGCCTTTGCTTTTGGAAATATTTAAAAATCCGGAGTTAGTAAATAGCTGGTATATTATAATGTTTATAATTTTTATACCGCTTAGTTTAATGCTCTCGTTTTTAATAAAATATTCAATCGCTTTTGTGGTAATTAAAGGGCAAAAGACAATTCACGCCATAAAATCAGGCTGGAATTTGTTTAAAAATAATTGGCTTATAAGCATTGAGATGGCGATTATTTTGTTTTTTATTAATTTTTTAACTGGATTAGCGGCGATTTTACTGTTTTTAATTCTGGCTGTGCCGTTTTTGTTTATTATTTTAATGTTTTCTAAAATGGCGTTTTATTTCAATTTTTGGTTTATAATCGTGTCAGCTATTATTTTATTTTTAATTATGATAGTATTTGTCGGCGCCATGCTTGCCACTTTCCAGATTTCTTCTTGGACATATCTTTTTATGGAGTTGGTCGGCAAAGGCGGAGTGAGCAAAATTACCAGAATATTTAATAAAAAAATAAAAAAAGGCGAGGCCTGAAATAAAGGTTAAATATAAATATTAAATAAAGAAGGCTTTTTGTCTTCTTTATTTAGATATAAATTATTATGGCGCAAAATGTTCAATCAATTGAAAATCTGATAGCGGCTTCAAAAAATGGCGATGTTATTGACGATGAGAGCGCGCAGGCAAAGTTCCAGTCTAAGCAAAAGCAGATCAAAGTAAAGGAAATGGAAAGAAAAGCGGAAGCGGAAGCGTCCGGTTTAGGCGTGTCTTATATTAATTTATTCGGTTTTCCGATTAGTCCCGAAGCATTATCAATAGTTGATGAAGAAAATGCCGGAAGGATTAAGGCTGTTTGTTTTTTCTACGATGGCAAGAAAATTCGTTTAGGCGCGGTTAATCCGCGGAATAGTGATGTGGTAGATATATTGCAAAAATTATGTACGGAACTTTATTGCGATGGTGAAATTTATTTGATTTCGCAAAATAGCCTTGATTACGCCTTAGAACTTTATAAATCCATTCCAAAAGTAAGGGAAATATCGCGCGGCGTGGAGTTAAGCGAAGCTGATCTTAATAAATTCAGCGAGAAATTTTCAAGTTTTCGCGATTTGCAAGCCGGAATTGACAAGGCAAAGGTTACCGATATCGTAACTATGATTATGGCGGCTTCAATAAAATCAGATTCATCCGATATTCATATTGAAGCGGAAGAAAATGAAATAAAAGTGCGCTTTCGCGTAGACGGCGTTTTGCATGACGCGGCAGTGGTTAACAAGGAATTATGGAAAAAAATAATTTCTCGTTTAAAGGTTTTGACCAAAGTAAAAATTAATATTATTGACAAACCGCAGGACGGGCGGCTGTCATTGATTACGTCAAAAGAAAGAATTGACATTCGCGCTTCATTTTTGCCGACAAATTTCGGTGAGAGCGTGGTAATGCGTATTCTCAAATCCAGTTCGGTCGGATTGGCTTTTGAAGACTTGGGGATTAGGAATCATGCTTTTCAACAATTAAAAAAAGAAGTGGAAAGGCCGAATGGAATGATTATTACCACCGGACCGACAGGCAGCGGAAAAACCACAACGCTTTACGCGATTTTGAAAAGATTGAATAATCAAGAAACAAAAATTATAACTATTGAAGATCCGATTGAATATCAATTAGAGGGCGTGAATCAATCGCAAATCAGCAAGAAATATACTTTTGCCCAAGGCTTAAGGTCAATCGTGCGCCAGGATCCCGATATAGTCATGGTAGGAGAGATTCGCGATTTGGAAACCGCTGAAATTGCCATTCAGGCGTCATTAACCGGCCATTTGGTATTATCAACAATCCACACCAATGATGCCGCCGGGACAGTGCCGCGGTTTTTATCAATGGGAGCAAGGCCGTTTTTATTGGCGCCTGCTTTAAACGCGATGATCGGCCAGCGTCTGGTTAGAAAGGTTTGTGAAAATTGCAAAAAAGAAATTAAGCTTGAAGATGAAAAACAAAAGAGGGTGCTTGAAATATTAAAAAAACTTTCGGAAGAAGAAAAGAAAAATATAGATTTTGATAATTTAAAATTTTATCAGGGCGAAGGCTGCGAAGCTTGTCAGGGAATCGGCTACAAAGGCCGCATTGGAATATATGAAATAATTGTGGTTGATGAAGAAATGGAAAAATTAATTTTATCAGGAAATGTCAGCGAATATGATATGCGTAACGCGGCCGCTAAAAAAGGCACTATTTCCATGGCCCAAGACGGGCTGTTGAAAGCGATTGGCGGCATTACTTCGGTTGATGAGGTATTTAGGGTGGCGGAGGACAGGTAATTAATTTTCAATTATCAATTACGAATTAAAGGTTAAATTTTTGTAAATAAATCTCACCTTGAATTTATTTCCCTAGCAGAAAACAAACTCAAAAAAATTAGGAGAGATGGCTTTTTGCCAGAGCTCTCCCTTAACCCTAAATTTTAAGGAATTTATTTCTCCAAACAAATCCCCTGAATTAATTCTGTATTAAATTAATTCAGGAGGAAGTTTTTATCTACCTATACTTCCAATTGTCGGAAAAGTCGGAATTTCCGTCAATTGTCAGTTCTACATCATTATTGCTGTCCTCTACCCAACCACCTTTGCCGTGACAGATAGGGCAAGTACTAGACCCTTCATAACATCCGCCATGGTATTCGGCAATGTAGCCGTCACCATTACAATTTGAACAAGGATGCCAACTTTTGCTCATTATCACCACCTCCTTTCTCTTCTTTTCTCGCGCATCTGATTTATATCCAAACCAGCAAAACATAAAAATATATCAAAGAGCGTACGCGAAAAAATTAGAAAATTTGACTTACTATTTCAAGCGTCCTTTCGGCGCTTTTATTGAGTTTGCCAGCAAGGTGAATTCGTTTTGGATGTTGCGCCCATGCGTGACGCAGATTAAGCTCTCGTCCTTGCGCCTGCTCAAGCGGTTCAAAACGATTCGGATTTGTCGTTATTAAATCCATGTATAAATCTGGATTTAGTGTTGACAATGATTCAAGATGAATTACTGTCTCGTATTGAGACAGAGCATTATTTTCATCCACCCGAAACCGCTGACAGAATTCCGCCACGCCTCCAGCTAAATAAGCGGCTCCATCCAGAATTCCCCTGTCGCAGATAATAGCTTTGGCGCCGTTGTTGGCCGCCTCAGTCATTGCTTGGCTTTCCGCTTTATGTTGGCCGCTTATAATCGCGGCTTGCAAAGCGTCCTGCCATTCCTGTGTCCAAGGGTTCGGCGGTGGAAATCCCGCTTCAAAAAGCGCGGTTGCCACTTCAGGAACGATAATAATTTTGTTCCCGAACTCCCTTGCCAATGCCTCTGCGATAGTTGACTTGCCGCCGCATGGTCCTCCTGTTAAAACAACTTTTTTCATTTTACCTCTTTTTTTATCATATCAATAGTCGGTTTCCCCAAGACAGCAAGCAGGAGAATTACCGCACCCATAGCTAATAAAGGGGCACTTTTCTTTTTTGTTTCCTTTCTGTAACCAGGAGCAAACACTCCTGACCTTACCCTTCACTTTGACTTTCTCTTTTTTTCTCACAGGAACTCTTTCAAATCCCCGCGTATGCGAATGTTCATATCCCATTTTTTCTCCTTTTCTTTCTTCCGCGTATCTGGTTTTATTCAAAACCAGCAAAATTATTTTTATGTCAAAGAGCAATGCGCGAAAAAAAATATTTTTTGTTTTCCCCCCGCAGAGACCAAAATTATTTTTGGGCTCTGAAAGAGCGGCGAGCCGAAACTCGCCAAGATTATTTAGAATTTTTTAGGAAATTCGGTTTTTAGTCTTTTATAGCCGAGTACACCCTCCTTACTTTCTATGTAGAGGTGGTCAGACGGAGGACCCACCTTGAGACAGATGATTATTATGCGAAAATTTTTCGCAATTTATCTATCTCTTTTTCCGAGAAGAGTTCCTTAGGCAAGTTCCCTTCTTCTATTAGAATATTTGTTGCGATTGGATCTAATAGAAAGATTTTTTTTGCCGTTTGAGGAGAAATTTTTATCTCAACATTTCCTATATTGAGACTGAATTTCCCTACCTCTCCTTTTAGTTGAACTCTTCCATCAGGCAAATTACAGTATGTTCTTATTTTTATCACCTCCTTTTATTTTAATTTCAAAGTGCTAACGCCATTATAATTGTTTGTCAAAAAATAATTTAAATATTTTTATATATAGCATTTTTATTTTTTATAATACTAAAAAAATGGCTTTAATAAGCCATTTTTTAGCTGTTATCAACTAAATAAAATGTTGACCAAAAAAGTGGACAAATAATTTTTTCTCTGTTATACTAATAATATGTCTTTATTAAAATTTTTATCTTCTATCGGATTAAATGAGAAAAGTCAAAAAGTTTATTTGGCGCTTTTAAAATTGGCTGATGCTTCCGCGTCAAATATTGCTAAAAAAGCCGAACTTCCCAGGACCACGACTTATCATCATCTTGAAGATTTGGTAAAACTTGGTCTTGCCAGCAGTTATAAGCATAAAAATGCGCGAAGGTTTTTTGCTGAAAATCCTAACAGCATAAAAGGAATATTTGAAGGCAAAATATTTTTATCTGAAAAATATATTCCTGAATTACAAAAAATTACTTCAGGAGAGAGGTTTGTTAATTTGCATCTTTTTGAAGGAAAAGAAGGGATGGGACAAATTATAGAAGAAGAATTAAATTGCAAAGAAAAATTAGTTCGTTCCATAGGCTCAGTAAAGGATTTAAGAAAAGCAGAAGGAGGAATAATTTCATTTACTAAAAGAAGATTATCAAAAAAGGTTTTTTCCAAATGCCTTAGACCAAAAAATGATGACTTTGATGATGATTGGATTGAAAATCAATCAAAAGAATTACGGGAAGTAAGATTATTGCAAAAGGAGTTGGCGGTTTCAGGAATGATTTTTATTTTTGATAATAAAATGACAGTTATCACGCCTGAAGAAGAGGGTGTGGGTTTTATTATTGAGAGTAAAAGTTTAAGCAAAACAATGAAAATGATTTTTGACGCTTTATGGGGAATAAGCTCTAAAACGTAGATAATAGAAATTAAATCTATGGCCGGATAAATTAAGAGAGATTCATTGTCCGACAGAAATGTTGAATTACTTGAGCAAAGAATTGATTAATTATTAACATTAAAATATTATGATAAACAAAAAATTCATCCAAAAATTAAAAAAAGACTATTTGGAAAATAATAGCGAGCGCAGGCAGATTATCAGTTTGGCAAATGTGGTTTTGCATGATTCAAAGCGCGTTATTTTCGCTTTGCATCGCTTTGATAAAGAGAAGGCTCTGGCAAGTTTGAATGAAATTGAAAAAATATTAATAAAATTGGAAAAGAAATTCGGCTATGTCCGTTTAAATCAAGAGGGTTCATACAGGGCGGGCGTTGAGGAATACGCGGAAGCAAAAACTTTTTATATGGTTTTGAATAATGAAAAGATTAATAAATTTAAAGATGTTAAATTAAGCTATGAAAGTTATTTGGGCGGAATTTGTGATTTGACCGGCGAGCTTGTAAGAAGGGCGGTTAACCAAGCGGCAGCTGGAAATTATAATGAAGTAAAAAAAATTAAAAATATTATCAGCGATATTCTGCGTGAATTGGTTGAGTTTGATATGACAGGTTATTTGCGCACCAAGTACGACCAGGCCAAAGGCAATTTAAGGAAAATTGAACAGATAAATTATGATATTAATATTAGGAAATAATATTAATGTTCAAAAAAAAGCATCAAAAAAACAAAAGATATTTTCAGGCAATAGCGGTAATGGTTGGTTATATTATCGGAGTCGGCATGTTCGGTTTGCCATATCTGACAGTTAGGGCAGGTTGGCTGGTGTTTATAATTTTATTAGTGGTTTTGGGCCCGGCTCAATATTTAGTGCATTTGATTTATGCCAATATGATCGTAATCAATCGTTCTTTCCATCGTTTGCCCGGTTATGTTGAAAAATATTTGGGCCTTAAGGGAAAATGGGCGGTTTTTGCCGCTAAGTTGATTGGAAATTACGGCGCGTTGCTTGCTTATATTATTATTTCCAGTATTTTTTTAAGGCAATTATTAAGTCCGTTTTTGGGAGAGAATTTAATTTTGTACGCGAGTATTATTGTCGGTTTGGGGGCGATTGTAGTTTTCAAGGGAATAAGAGCGATTTCAAAAGTGGAGCTGTATATGTCAGCCCTGCTTTTTTTTGTGATTGGCATAATGGTTTATAAGGGCTGGGACGCGATTGAGGCGAAAAATTATCTGGCAATTGATTGGAAAAATATTTTACTTCCCTTTGGAGCAATGTTAATGTCTTTGGATGGAAACGGTTCTTTGCCGATAGTGGGGCGGCTGATTAAAAAAGACGCGGTTTTATTTAAAAGCGTGATTAGGACAAGCATGGTTTTATCTTTATTGATTTTAACTTTGTTTGTGTTTGTAATAGTAGGCATTTCCGGAGCGGATACCACTCCTGACGCGCTTGTAGGCGTTCAGCAGGTTCTTGCCAACGGTATCATTAATTTTGTGTTGATTTTTGGCCTATTTAGCATAATGACTTCAATAATCGGCGTGGCGGAATCAATCAAGGAAACTCTTTGGTGGGATTTTAAAGTTAATAAAACGCTTTCTTGGGCTTTAGCGATTTTTGTGCCTTATATTTTATATTTAGCCGGAGTTACCGATTTAATCAGTGTTATAAGTTTTGTTGGCGCGGTTGGAGGCGGTTTTTGCGCGATTGTTATGCTTATCGTATTTTTGAAAATAAAAAAGAAAAAAAATAAATTGCCGATGTTTACCTATAAACCGTCAAACGCGCTTGTTTATTTATTGATGGGATTATTTGCCGCCGGTATGATTTATGAAATTATAAATTTTAATCTTATATGAAAATCGCCATAATTTCCGACATTCATGATAATATTCCTAATTTAAAAAAGTGTCTTTTTTATTGCGCGGAGAATGATATTGAAAAAATTTTTTGCTGCGGAGATGTGACGAATTCCGATACATTAAAATTTTTAGCGAATAATTTTCAAAAAGAAATATATTTAGTGCGCGGCAATATGGAATTATTTGAGGATAAAGAGCCTAAAAAATATAAAAATATAATTTATTTTGGCAGAGTCGCGAGATTTGAATTGGAAGGAAAAAAAATCGGCCTTTGCCATGAGCCGTTTTTATTGGATTATGTTTTAAAAAAAGGCGAGTGCGATATGGTTTTTTACGGCCATACCCATAAACCCTGGATAGAAAAGAAAAGCGGTTATTCATTTGTTAACCCCGGAACCTTGAGTGGCGTTTTTCAAAAAGCCACTTTCGCTGTTTGGGATTTAAAAGAAAACGAACCGGAATTAAAGATATTGGAACGGATGTAGGTTTTCAATTTATAGTCAAGGAATTTGAATATTTTCGCTTACTGTTAGCGCCCTTTGGGCATAACTTGTTTTTTATAAAAGTTTTTTAATAATGGATAATAAATATCTTCCTTTATTGGAACTAATAATTCCTTATAATTTTTTTGATTGGTAAATTTCACAAAGCGCGCGTCTCGTATTATAGCCATTGGGGTTTGCTCGGCGCCTTCTCCCATCGCTGATACCCCCGTAACGGCCAGAGTATCCACAATGTTAGCTTTTGTCATTTTTATTTCCCGTCCAAAAATATCTCTTTTTTTTGAATAATCTTTTAGCGGATTAAGTCCGTATGCCCCGATAGAAATCCCCATAGTACCGTATCGCAGCGGGGTAGAATGGCTATCTGTTATTATAACCGCCAGTTTTTTCAACGAGAATTTTTTTTTCAAATATTTACAAATTTTTTTTGCTTCTTTTCTTGAATTTTCGGGCCAAAGAATGTAATATCCGTTCGCGTTGCTCTCGTCTATTCCGGCGGAAGGAATCAAAGTGTTTTCTTTTAAAGTTAATATTACATGTTCTCCCGGACACTCTTTTCTGGAAATAAAAATATCCGCTTCTTTTTTTATCAAGGCGTCTTTATCTTTAACTGAATCCATGGAAATACAGCGTCCTTGATGAATGGCTAAAATTTTTGAGGTAACTAAAAAAACATCGCCCTCTTTAAGAGCGGGGCAAAAATTGTTTATCACATCATATAAATTGTCTTTTGGCGGGTTTATTATCCTTGTTTTTATGGGGATAATTTGCATATGAATTTAGTTTTTTAATTATTTATCAACTAGGCGCAGTCGCATATTTTTCAAATACCCTTAATACACCTCCCCAATCAAATATTATTGCTTTTATCATATGTTGTTGATAAAAAAAATTTAAAATAAAAATAAAATAAACTCATTATTATTTTTTTATTTTTAAATTTTTCTATATCTAGTGCTTCTTCCAAGCCCGATTCTTTCAATTTTTTTAAGTTTAAGCAATACTTCCAATACTTGCTTAACAGTTGGCCTCGTCACTCCTGTATTTTTTACAATATTACCAGTGCTTGTTTCTTTGACTTTTTCAATGTATTGCCAAATAACAAGCTGTTTTTTTGACAGTATTTTTTCTATATTTTCTTTGGACAAAAGCTCTACCGCCATTTGTGATTGCTTTAAAACAATACCCAGGAAAAAATCAAGCCAATCTGTAATATTATCTTTTTCCGACCCCATTGTTTTTTGGCTGCGCCGCAAGGCAATATAATAATCAGGCTTATTGTCTTCAATTAATTTTTCATGTGAAACATAAGGCATATACAAATACCCGTTTTGGAGTAAAAGCAAGTTTGTAAGCACGCGGGACAATCTTCCGTTTCCGTCAGAAAAAGGATGAATTTTTAAAAATTCAACCAAAAAATTTCCAATCACCAATAATGAATGATACTTATTTTCTACCAATGTTTTTTGCGTCCATTCCATTAAATCACACATTTGACTAGGAGCAAGATATGCAGGCGCGGTGTCAAAAAGAATACCGACTGATTGTCCTGCTTCGTCTATCATATGCACTTTGTTTTTTCCTTTTTTGTATTCGCCACGATGATTTTTGTCTTTGTCTACATATTTTAGTAATTCTTGGTGAAAATGTTTAATAATATTTTCGTTGAATTTGAGATTTTTCCATGAATTAAAAACATTTTCCAATAATTCATAGTAACCTTTCACTTCCTGCTTATCACGGTTAGTGAATTTTTGAATATTTAATCCGCGCATCAATTTTTCAATGTCAGCGTCAGCCAGCCTAGCACCTTCAATACGGGTAGAAGCGCCTGTTGAAGTAATCAAAACCGACCGTTTAAGTTTGCCTAAAACTTGCGGACTTAAACGAGCCCCTGATATCCATTGCCCTTTTAATTCGTCAATTTTTGCTATTTTAGAAACAATACTAGCGGGAATATTTTCAATTCGTTTTGAAAAATTGTCCGGGACTGTATGTTTTTTTGTTATTTTTTTAATATATTTTGCCATAAATTTATAGTCAAGGAATTTTCCTCCCGAGGCGGATCAGCCTCGGGCTGAGAATATTTTCGCTTACTGTTAGTGCCCTTTGGGCATAACTTGATTGGATATATTAACTATATCCAATTATATCCAATTAAAAATATTTAGTCAATTTTGGTTGGTAAAATATAAATAAAGAGTTTGTTTATTTATATTTTTTTTCAAATGTTTTTCGTATGATTTTTTTAATTTCGAGGATAAACTTTCAGGTATTGGTGTTTTTAAATTGCTCACTGAATCAATGCTATATGCATGAACTTCATCATTTAGCACTTTCTCATGGTAGCCTGCTTTTGAGCGCAGCTCCTCTTTTATAGCACTGACATCAAACTGCGAGAGAATCCGCAAAACATCAGCTTTATAGTTATCACTAGTGTAAAATAGTCCATGGGCAATTTCATGATTCAAGAGCTGGTCAATCTTCTTCGTTCCACTATGAACACCGATAATATAAAATGCACCCACTTCATCCTTGAATATATCTAACAATTTACTTTCTTGTTCGGAAAGCGGATTAAATTTACCATCATAAAAAGGCTTTAAAACATGCGACGGAATATTAAAACCGTTCCAATCGGAATAATATGTAAACTTTCCGGATATCTTTCCATTTGGTGAGGTTTTAATATACCACTGCTTAAATTCATCAAAAGAGAATATTTTCCCTCTAAAATTTGGTGATTCATAGTGTTCCTGAAAACGCAAAAAAGTGGATGTTATATCTTGCTGGGTTTCAAAAGTTAGCAAATGAATTTTATTAGTTAATTTTGTATGTTTTATATTCATGTATTAAAAAATTAAAAAGGGGTTTGAAAAAAAAATATAAATAAAGAGTTTGTTTTTAGTTATTTCAGCTAACGTTTACCGATGAAGCGAAGTTTTTGTTTCTCTTCCTTATTATATATTATAAAGAAAAGAGAGGCAAAAATTTGGGAGAAGGAATTTTTTCTCATTATTATATATTATTTTAAGAAAATTCCTGAACCGCTTATCGCGTTGTTATGTGCAATAGCTCAGGAATTCGCTACAGCACATAACGTTTCGGTGTCATCTGAAGTTTTTGGTTCTCTTCATTATTATAATTAATAAAGAAAAGAGAAGCAAAAATTTGGGTGGAAGAAAATTTTGTACATTATTAAATTAATAATGAAATTTTCTGTAACCAGATATACCGTGTTGTGTGCCCCGAAGGGCAAGTGATGGCGCAGAGTTTGATAAAAAAATTTTATGACAATTCGTTTATTAAAACATCAAGTATTTCATTGGCCTTATCAATGTCTTCTTGTTGGTAGCGTTCTGTTTTACCCTTTAATGTCGTACAATAATCCATAAATTTATCACATTTTATTTTACCTTCATTGCTTAATTTAATACCTTCGTGTTGTATGCGTAAAATGCGAATCGAGATATTGTTGAAAAAATTAGTACGACATTTATATCTGTGATAATTGGGCATATCAGGCAAAAGTATTTCATCCGGAAACCCCTCCAGGAAATCATTTCTAAACATTTTGAAATCGTTTAATAAACGCTCTTTTGTATTTTCAGGTTTTTCAACATTATGGTTTATTTTTTCTATTGTCATAAAATTTTTTTATCAAATTGCATACAACATATGCGTATATCGGAAGTTTGTCGTAGCGTAGCGGAGACAAATTTGGGTGGAGGCTCTCGGAAGAGCCGTAACCCGATATACGCTGTTAGCTGATGTATATATTTTTCTTTGATTTGCGAATGCAAATCACTTTTAAAAAGAATTTAATTTTGTTTTTCGTTTTGGGGCAAAGGGAAGAGGGGAATTAAAGGGGTGAATGCTCTTTGCCCAAAACTCCTTATTATTTTAATAAATGGTTATTTTTCTTTTAAAGACTGCCCATATAAAGCAATGCTATTTATCCAGCCATAATCAAGATTCCCAGTTGAATAATTAATAAAGCCAACATTATACCATGGGGTGTTATTTTTTTGAGCGATGGAAATAATTTTAATTGCACTACCAGCACTAAGTTCTCTCATATCGCCAAGGGCTGCAATAGAATCAACTGGATTTACCTCCGGCATAAGTGGTGTTTTTTTAGATAATTCATATGTTTTCCCAATCTGCAAATCATTAGGATTAATAAAAGATATAGGTAGCTCTGTTGTGATAGTAATTTTTTCTCGTTTATCCCATTCTTTTGATCCTTCTTTAATATATACCGAATCTTTCTTACTTTTGTAATATGACTGTGCCAATCCTTCCTCATCAAGTTTCCAAAAGAGATTAGATTTTTTTATATCATCAGTACCAAATGTAATAGGAAAGGTTTTATCATCTTCTAAAAATGCGTATTTCCCTGCATCTATTTTGTATTTATCAGATGTAAATTGATTTCTGTCTAATTTGCCGTTTAAGTAAAATGTAAATTTAGTGTAATCAGTGATAATTTTATTTTTATATTTTGGATTTGATGATACAATGTACCAAGTACCGATAATATCTTGGGCGATTGGTATAAATTGTTTTTTCGTATTTAACGGCGGAGGGTCGGAATATTGTAAAGGCAAATCTCTTCCTTTATTTATCTGATCAGAATAATTTTTTTCGTTTGAATATTTTGAGGATTGTTTTTGGGTCATTTGATATGCAAAGAATATAATAATAACAGCAAAAATCGCCATAATTAAAAAAATTTTAAATTGTCTTTTCATAAATTTTGTTAATTATTTTTTTATTGTAAAATCAAATTTTCAAAAAATTGTTGAGTAAAGAATATTAATTTTCATCAAATTGTACATCTGTGGTTTCGCCATCTTTATTTTTCGTAAATTTAACATTCTGAATATTGTTTACAATCCTTCCTCCACCTACTTCATATCCTAATTTAAAGGCTTCATCGATCAATTTTTGACCCTCTTTAATTTTATCATCATCGGATCTATTTGATTTTATTATTTTTTTCATGTTTTCTCTTTTTTCCATGAAAAAATTTATATATTTACTAAGCGATATTCTGCATTTTAAAATATCAGAGTCTTTTATAATTACAGGAATTAATGTTAACACAGCAAATAGAATTAAATAATATATTATCCCCGATGAATATGCTTTTTGAACACCAAAACAAATAATAACAAAGAAAAATATTAGAAAAATAATTTGAATTGTCTTATTTATTTTATTCTCTGATTTGTCCATAAAATTACTAATAAATCGTTTTCGCAGCGACAGCGGAGAAAACACCTTATTTCCCTTTTTAAATAAATAAAAAAATCAAATTTTCGCCGTGTTAAAATCACTAAGTATTGAAACCTCCACTAAGATAAAAAAATTATTTCGTACAACGTATCGGAGTATCTGTAGTTTTTGCGACCAACGGAAGCAAAAATTAGGACGGAGCTAAAAATTTGGTTAATTTTACTTTTTCCACTTTTTAATTCCGCTATAAATTAACCATATTCCAAAAGCAATTAATAATAAAGTCCAGAAATTATACCCGATTGCCTCTGCACTAAAAGAGGAAACTAAACCGTTATTTGCTAATGTAAATAAAATTAGAAATACTCCGGCGATCATTTTTATAATTTGCCCTATGTTGTATTTAGTTTTCTCTTTTTTACTTAGATTTTGTGTTGAGTCCTCCATACGATTGTTTATTAATAAATAAAATTAACTAAATTTTTTAAAGCGTAGTCGGATACGCCGTGTTAGCTGATGTCAATTTTTATCTTATTGTTTGTAATCAGTAAGTTTTTTTCTGCTAATAGGAGACAAGCTATAAGTTTCCTGGGTAATTTTAAATTTATTTAATAAATTTTGACCGTTAATAATAAAAAGTTCATAATCCGCTGAGTTCAATGAATCTTCATTTCTATTATTTCTATCTAGGTCAAATTTTACGATATATAAATAAAATTTATCCGGAAAATTTTTTAGTGCTTGGACTTCGTTTTTATAAAGAGGAAGCCATGTGTAAGTGGACCATAGCTCACTTGTTGCCTTTACTTCTATATGTCTTTCTTCGCCTTGGTTTTTAGAAAGAATATCATAACCCACACCGGTTGTATGAACCTCCTCTGGAAATCTGCCATTCGATTTTTCAAAATTAAAGACGATTTCCATTGATTTATTACTGATTATTTTGTTCCAACTCATATAAAAACAATAAGATAAAAATTTATTTTAGCTAACGTTTACCGATATCCGAAGTTTTTTGGAGCGAAGCGGAAGAAAATTTGGGTGTAGGCTCTCGGAAGAGCCGTAACCGGATATCGCGTTGTTAGCTGATGTATTTCTTTTCTTTTGTTTTCTGATAAGAAAATTTGTTTTAAAAAATTTTCAAATTATTTCTTTATTTTGTTCTTAGACTTGTATTATAAACGTTTCCCCAAATTTCTATTTTACCCCAAATAATAATGTGGTATAAACTAGTGTTATATATATCAACTACATATCGAATTTTAAATCCAGGACCGCAATCAGCTTTAGCTCCATCCTGATTTAATATATTGTTTAATTCTTTGATTTCATTAGGAGCAATTTGATCTATTCCAATTGGTGGATGAATAATATCAATTTTTCTGTGTTCTTGATTTATTAATTTGTCTCTAAACTTAAATTCTAATCCTCGTATTATTTTTTCTGCAAATGAGTCTAATAATTCGAAGGAAATATTAACAGCAAGTTTTTGATTAAGTTCATTTTCTTTCAGACCGCAATTTTTCATAAATGCATTTATCGGGATTTTATCGGCTGGATATACGTCAGGAATAATTTTTTTAATATTTGATATCTTGCGTGTTTTGCTTTTTTTATCTTTGGCTGTATTTGGATTATACAAACGGGAAGCTTTTTCCGATACTCCCGAGGCGGCAATATCATTCTTCGTTACACTAATAGCAAGTTTTTTATAAGTTTCTTCTTCAATTTTTCCTAGTTTATTATTACAATCAAAGCATGCCGGAGCTACCCATTTTTCTTTATTATTTGGAGTTGAATTTGGATACCATGATTCTGGAAAAATATGGTCTTTAGTGAGGTCGTCAAAATATTTTAAACAATATATGCAGTATTGATTCGAGAATTTTTTTGTCATGAAAGTTTTTATTTTTTCCAGAAATAAAGAAATAATTTGAAAATTTTTTAAAACAATTGGGCAATAGCCCAGAAAAGAAAAGAAATATTTCAGCTAACAAGTAATATACAAACCTGCCATTATTTTATTTAAAATTAGTTAAAATCATTATATAAATTTCCAATCAGAATGTTTTATGAATGGAAATTGTCAATATTTAAACCAAACATTTTGTATATTTAAATATTACCAAAAATGTCCAATAAAAGCAATTATTTTAGTTAAAATTCAAGAAATGTGAAGAAACTAAGTATCTACGATTTTTTGTTGCTATACAATGTTTAATTTTATATAACAATTTAATTGCTGTATTTAAAATTTATTTGGATATTAAATAAAAAAATCGCAGGTACTTAGTTTCTATTTTACCCAAAAAGATATCCACACAATTTTTTAATTAATAATTAAAAATTAATAATTAAGAATAATAAAAATAATAATAAAATATTGCAAAATTTTAAATAACTAATATTAGCAGAATAAAATAAAACAAAAATAATTAATAAAATCAATTAAGGCCCTTGCAACTTAACCATTAAAAATGGTACAATATAGCCAAGAAAGAAAAATCTCGCTACTCGAGATTTTGACAGAAAATATCAATCTCGAGGGTCGAGAAATGCTAAAATTAACTAAATTATAAATTATCATTCGCATGTCCCGTATTCGCAGAGGCGGGTTGCCGAAGGCAATAACATAAATGAACGAGAAAGCTTTAATTTCTTTAAAAGACGCGGCTAAAATTTCCGATTATTCCGCTGATTATATTGGACAGTTAATTCGGACCGGAAAAATTCCCGGAAAACAGGTTTGCTGTACTGTTGCTTGGATGACTACGGCGGACGCGGTTATGGCTTATAAAAATAAAGGTAAAGCTGATGCCAAACTAAGTGTTGGAGAAAAATTGGCAAATCGTTGGCGGATGCTTGTGATGGAAATGGGTATTATAAAGTTATTTTTTAAGACTTTTAAATATTCCCTGCCGTTATTATTTGTGATAGTTATCAGTTTTTCTTTATTGAGTTTTTATATAATTTATATAATTTTAGATAAAAATATTGATACTAATAAAAATTTACAAAATTTAAATAATATAGAACAAAATTTGTCTTTTTAAAGTTATTCGTTTTGCGAACCCGCCAATTGCGAATGCGGGACATGCGAATGATAATTTATAAGACTTCTTCTTCGCCTCAAATTTGGTATATTAAAGAAAAGCAATAATCCCCATGTTTGCTTGTCAAAAAAGAAAAATAAGCCGAAAGAAAAATAATTCTTTTTTTGGCTTTAAAAACAAAATAACCAGCCGGAACAGGCATAAAAGTTCCGGCTGGCGTTTTGTTTCCGGGATTTTAACGATTTTATTAATTTTGTTTGTTTTTTTGCCTTTGGATTTTATTATCACATCAATCAAGGCGATTGGCGGAAATCCCGAAGTAATCAAGCTTTATCCCGCGAATTTTAAAATAGATAATCCTGACGAGAGTTTTCAAAGTGGTTGGTGGAATACTGAAAAACTTGTTGGCGATGTTGATTTATCGCCATCTGCCGGTTTAATTGAATTTTCAGATACAAATTCCGCTTTTTATTCCGGTGGAAATGCCGGCTTGGTTTTAAGCGGTTTTAGATTTTTGGAAGATGATTTAAGGCTGGTTGATACTGAGAAAATTAATCAATATTTAGAAGAAAATGATCAATATATATCGGATATAATCACTGAAGTGGAAATTATAGAAAATACAGCAAGTGATATTTTGGGAAAAGATATAAATTCGGACGAGAGCAATGATGTTGGATTGCGTGGATTGGAAAATATTCAAGAAGAAGAGAATAATGAAGTTCGGGATATGGAGAATTTTACGGAAAATAAAACAGAAGAGCTAATTGAAGGGATTCAAGGCGGCGCGAAAGAAGAGGAAATCAGCGAATCAATTGAAGATATTCAAGATGATGAAAGCGGCGCGCGAGAACAGGAAGAAGTAAAAATTGTTGAGCCTGAAAGTGATGATGATATGGAAGCTTTTATTGAAGTATTTGAAGAATCTGTTGAGGAAGTAATAGTTGAAGTTATTACCGAGGAGGAAGACATGAATGAAGAACAGGAAATATCTTGGTTTAAAAAAATGAAAAGTTCTTTTACAATTTTAATTGCTCACGCAAAAGAAAAAATTAACGATAAATTAACAAGCCTTTTCGATTTGGGTGAATTTAAAAAGGCCAAGATTAAATTTTCTTTTGCGATGAATGTTGATGTTGACATGGAATCAAGAATCAAGAATCAAGAATCAAGGATTGACGGAGATGTTTTTGAAGATTTGGAAGTTGAGATTGAAGAGAATTCTATTGAAAAGAATTTTATTGAAGAAGATTCCAAAGATAGCGGCGAATTGTTTGATGTTGAGGTGTTAGAGGATGGTGAGGATAATGAGTATTTTGATGAAATAGAAAATGAAATTATGGATAATGATGATATTGAAGATAAAACCGAGGTTATTAAAGATGATGTTGAGGATAGCGATGAGGTTTTAGATGAGATGATTATTGAAGAGGAGGTAAAAAAAGAGATTACTAATATTAAAGACGAAAGAAGCAAGGAAGAGTTAAGCAGGCTTCAGAAAATAGAAAAGTGGTTTTCTTTGGCAAGCGCCAACGCGCGAACGACTGAAGCAAGCGCCGCTAAAATAATAATTTGGTATTCCTTGTCGGAGTCCGCGGATGATGAGAAAAAATTATGGCAGAAACTTGATACTCTCAATGGAAAGCGTCTGTCAAATTCTTTAAACGGCGGGTATTTTAATTATGACGCTCCTTTTCTTGAATCTTGGGAAGATGTTGAAAGGTTGAATATAAAATTTGAAGCTTATAGTAATAATCAGATGGAGTTTAGCGCTTATTTAGACAGCGTTTGGGTGGAGGCGGAATTTGAACCGAGTGAAAAAATGATTAAAATTAAAAAAAGACAAAAATGGCAGGATGCTTTGGAATTATTATCCGGGCAGATTGATTTTAAAGTGAATGAAACAGGCGAATTAAAGTTTCGTTTTAATCGGAAAAAATTAAATATTTTTGAGTCTTTAAGTGAATTTCTCGGCTTAGCAAGCTTTTGGCAGGATATAAATATCAGGGCGGAACTTTTGAATAATTTTGGAGAAAAAATTGATTTGCCTTTGACTATGATTTTTGAGGAAGATGGCGAGTTTACGATTAAATTGCCGGAGTATAATCGCGAATTAAGGCCAGGGAAATATTCAATAAAATTTATTATTGAAGATAGCTCCGGAGATGAGTTAGAGATAATTGAGATTAAGCAGGATTTTAGCTGGGGCGTTTTAGCGATTAATGCTAATAAGTCTGTTTATACGGTTGATGATGAAAGCGCTTATTTACAGATGGCGGTTTTGGATAATTACGGGCGTACAATTTGCGACGCGGATTTATATATGACGATTGAATCGCCTAATGGCATTGTAACAGAGATGAGCACAGATGACGGTCTTGTGGTTAGAAACGATATGTGTAATGGAGACACTGTAATTAGTTTGCCTGATTATTACGCGCATTATATGCTTTATAGCGCGGGTGAATATAAAATAAATTTAAGCGCGGCAACAGGCAATGGTTTTTATTCAATTCAAGATCGGTTTGAAGTTCGTGAATACGCGCCTTTTGATATTGAACGTGCGGGACCAACCAGAATTTATCCAAAAGCTGAATATGATATGGTTATTAGCGTGAAAGCGAACGAGGATTTTAGCGGGGATATTGTTGAGTATGTACCTGAGGGGTTTGAAATTACAAATTACAAATTACAAATTACAAATAATAAAAATAAAGAATTAGAACTTGGAAATTATGATTTAGAAATTAGTAATGACACAAATAAAAAAAATTTAAAATTCAAAGATGTTGTTTTAAACCAAGGAGATATTTTTGAATTTAATTATACCTTTGACGCGCCTGATGAGTCTCCGGAATTTTATTTGCTCGGGCCGGCGGAATTGATTGGTTTTGGAACCGGCACACCTTTTGCTGAAGCCCGCTCTTGGCAGATTGCGTCTGACGCGCCGGTGATTAGCACTTCCACTAACGGTGTTAATGTTAATTGGACGAATCCCGGTAATGCTTGGGATAACGGTACTGATACTTACGCTTCCCGCGATATTCCGAAAAAAACTAGCGGCGGCGAGCCTGCCAACTATATACAATCAAGCGTGAATTCGGCGACTGACTTGGGTGGTGTGATTAATTCCGTTGAAATTGGAATTGAAGCTTACGTGGAAAATACAACGGTTAGCGCTTATTTGGTGGCGTATTTTGACGGAACTACCGCCGGTACCATACATTCAATCGCGGGCGCTACGCTGGGAACCGCTTCTTCTGATATAACTAATTATGTTACCATTACCACGGAAGGACCGGGATCCGGCAATTGGACATGGGACGATATTATGAACTTGGATATTAGGGTTTACGGCGGTAATAGCAGTAATTCAGCTAATAGATTTTTATATATTGACCAAATTAGGATTAGAGTTGACTACACAGCTAATACTCCGCCGAACGCGACTTTTCTTTCCGCCAAGCAAAGAGTGGATGATTCCGGCATAGTGGATATTAGTATTCAGGTGAGCGACGCCAATAACGATGATTCGCGCGCGCGTTTGGATTATGTTTTGGGAGCCGACTGCGATTTTAACTCGCCCCTGGATCCGACTTTGGACGCGGCCGAGGCTAACGCCACTTCCAGTATTTTAGATGTTGATATTGACAATGATTGGCCGTATCAGGTTGGCACGACAACGGATTTAATCAGGACAACGAGCGCCAATGACGTGCATTTTGACTGGACATCTCTTTCTGATATTTCAAACGCGGATGGCACTTATTGCTTGCGGATAACGGCAAACGATTTTGATAATGATGACGCGACTCCGGCCACAACTACTGTTGTAATTGACAACAAAGCTCCGACCGCGCCCGGCGTTTTTAGCGGGGCGAGTACGACTAAAAGCACTGCTGTTTTGTATTTTGGCGCGACCAGCACGGAAACCCATTTTGATGAATACCGCGTTTATTATTCCACATCTACACCCGTTACTGAAAATGATTATTTGCATTCTTCAAGCACTGACGAGAATTTAACTGACATTGATTTTTATGGCGCGGCTACGACAACAATTACCGATCTTTTGGAAAATACCATTTATTATTTCAGCCTTTTTGCTTATGATGAATATGGGCATGTTTCCAGCTCCACTCCGGAAGATTTTACTACCAATAAAACTCCTTTGGGCGTATTTTCCACTAGCTCTCCGGCCGCTCAAAGAACAGATGGCTCCGGCATTATTGATATCACGATTGAAGTTGATGATTTTAACAATGATCATTCAAAGGCCAAAATAGAGTACGCGACCGGTTCTGATTGCATATTCAGTCCGGCCGGCGACCCGGCATTGGATGAAACTCAAAGTAATATTAACCCTACTTATGGCGTTCCAAAGATAGAAAACGATAATGAATATCAAATGGGCATGGGCGCTGAATTTTGGATCCAAACTCCGGCAACGAATACGATTGAATTTGATTGGTTTGGAAAAACCGATTTGCCGATTGGCGATGATACTTATTGCTTGCGATTAACCGTTAATGACGGAAAAGATGATCAAAATATTTCCGCAACCGCCACATTAACGATTGACAATGTTAATCCGACCGCGCCGGGAAATTTAAGCGAATATGACGTTGGCACTTCCACGATAATTTTAAATTTTGGCGCGACCACCACGGAAACCAATTTTACTTATTATAAAATTTATTACAAAGCCGGCATAAGCGGCGTAAGCGAAAGCGACGATCCGCATGTTGATGATAATTTGAATGATTTGCATTATGACAGCGCGGCCACGACTACAATTGGCGGTTTAATCTCAAATACCGATTATGTGATAAATATTTGGGCTTATGATGATTTTGGCAGCAAAGCAAGCGCTACTGAGGTGGTAATTAAAACAGCGGCAACGATTTCCAATGATTCATTAACTTTTGTTAATCCGACTGCCAGTAATTGGGCTGTTGCCGGCGAAGATGACGAATGGACTTTTCGCGCCGTGGTGAGTGAAGAAAACGGCTGGCAGACAATTAATAATGTTGTCTTGCGCTTGGCTAATGAAACCGACAACGCAACGCCTTTTAGCGATTTGGAATTTACATGGAATCAGACCGCCGACGTTTTTACAAAAACCGGCGCGGACGCGAATTCGGTTGTTATTCTTTCTAACACCAGCACCTCCACTTGCGCGGATAATACCTGTACGCTTGATTTTAATTTAATTTTTAACCATAATTTTTTCGCCTCCGGCACAAATTATTCAGCCGAGCTTTACAGTAGCAACGACGGCGCGTTAACGGACTTTAATACTTACGTGGATTTTTATCAAGTAAAAATAGTTAAAGTTAAGCAAATCCATTATCGCTGGCGGAATGATGATGGGGGAGAGTAGAATTTAATGTATTGCGAGCGTTAGTTTAGCTTGTCATTGCGGGCACCGGTTTCCTTGTCATTGCGAGCGCCAGCGAAGCAACCCCGTAGTACTCAGCACCGTCCGCTGTAAATCCACGCGTAGTGTTCTGTGGCATGGGATTGCTTCGCGAGCTCGCAATGACAAAGAGCCAGAGCTCGCGATTGACAAAATAAGAATGCATAGTACGAATCAATAATTTAAAATAAATGTTTCTTTGGACAAATAGAAAACAAAATAATTTTTTTAAAAAAGGCTTAACCGGCTTAATTTTTGTGTTATTTGTTTTTGCGTTAATCGGATTAGGTGATATTGATCCTGTCCTTGGGCAGAGCAATAAGCAAGAAGCGGGTAATTATGAATTGGGCATGAATTCGTCTCAGAATGATTTTGCCGTTAATCAACTGCCGAAAATGGAATTTGAATTTGCGAAAAAAAGGCGGTCTTGGTCAGGTTTTAAATCTTGGATGATGTCTATGTTTGTTGATGAGTACAAGGACATGGATATTAAAACGGAAATCGTTAATAGTGAGAGCAAGCTAAACGCGGAAATTAAAGCAAAAATAAATTACTTGGAAGACGGAAAATTCAGCATAGAAATTTCGGAAAAACCGCGCCGGTTTCGCCCCGGCGTTTATACAATAAATATCGCGATTAGCGACGAAGACATGACAGGCGGCGAGACAATTAATTTTAATCAGGATTTCAGCTGGGGCGTCTTGGCGATTAATACCAATAAATCCGTGTATTTGCCTAGCGAAGAAGCTTATTTGCAAATGGGAGTTTTAGATGATAGCGGGCATACGCTTTGCAACGCGCAAGTGTTTTTAGAAATTATAGCGCCGGATGGCGGCGTGGCTTATTTAAATTCCGATAATGGCTTGATAATTAATAATCCAAAATGCGGAGCTGACAATTATATTGAGTCGCCGGATTATTACGCTTATTACGGTTTGGGAGGAATTGGAATTTATAAGATTAAATTAAGAGCGATTACGGAAAATGGCGAGCATGAAATTTATGATGAAATTAAAGTTAGAAACAGCTTGCCTTTTGAAATTGAACGCGTTGGCCCGACACGTATTAATCCAACTTATGAATATGAGATGAAGATTGTTATTAAAGCGAATGAGGAGTTTAGCGGGGATGTTGTTGAGTGTGCGCCGAGTCAATTTTCAATATCCAATATTCAATATTCAAGCAATTTTCAATATCCAATATCCAATATCCAAATTAACGAAGTTAATAATGAAAAAGAATTTGTGATAAAAGATTTAAATTTAAAGCAAGATGATATTTTTGAATTCACCTACACATTTGACGCTCCCGATATTTCGCCTGAATTTTATTTGCTTGGTCCTTTGCGGGTTGGTGAATATTTTGAAGGCAGGCAGTGGCAAATTGCCTCTGATGATGTTGGCATTTATATTGCCAATGCAGGAACTAATGTTGGCTGGACTAATGGTCCTAACGGTTATGACAACATTGATGATAGTTACGCTTCTCGCGATATTCCGCGCAGGAGTGTTCTTGATTCGGCAAATTACTTGGAGGGCAACGCTAATAACGCGCCGAGTTATACTTATGTAATTACTAAAGTTGAAATCGGTATTGAAGGTTATATTGAGTCAAGTAATGTTACTCCTTATATGATACCGCGTTTTAACGGTTCCACTAACGGTTCAAGTTACGCGGTTAGCGGTTTAACAACAAGCGATCCGACAGATACGACTTATTGGGCTAATGAAATTACCAATGATGTTAATGGACCGGGTGCCGACAATTGGACTTGGAGCGATATTCAAAATTTGGATATTCGCGTATACGGTTCCAATTCGCATAATTCTCAACCTCGTTTTCTTTATATTGATCAAATACGCATTCAGGTTACTTATGACGCTAATGTGGCGCCAACAGCAAGTTTTGATTCTATTTCGCAAAAAAGCGATGGCACGGGCGTGGTTGATATTGCCGTAATTATTGATGATGACGATGATGACAATGAGGTGCGTTTAAAAGTGGAACACCAATCAGGCGCGACTTGCCCCGCGCCAGGTGATCCAACTTTGGATGAAATTGATGCCAACGCCACCTCCACTAATTCTGATGACCCAAAAGTGGAAAATGACAATGAATATCAAATTGGTAATAGCTCCGGCTGGATAAATACCTCAGAAGGCGCGAATACTGTTAGTTTTGACTGGCTTTCTGATACGGATGCGTCAAACGCAAACGGAATTTATTGCGTGCAAGTTACGCCTTATGACGGCGTAACCGCGGGAACCGCCGTGTATACAACTGTAACTCTTGATAATTATCCGCCGCAGATTTCAAATGTAACTTTTAGTCCGTCATCAGGAGTTTTAAAAATCGGAGATACGGCTACCGCCACGATTATCTCTGACAATACCGGTTATACTGCCGGCGCGATAACGATTAATAGCGTAGATGCGGCCAGCACATTAGTTGATAATGGTGATAATACTTACAGTGTTTCTTATACGGTTGCGGAAGGAAATACCGACATTGTTGATTCCGCGAATTTGCCGATTAGTTTTGTTTTAAAAGATTCTAATAATAATTCTTCTGACGCTTACACAAGCGCCGATATATCCGGCCGACCGGGGGTGGACGCGCATAAGCCGAGCATTAGCACGATTACTATTACAAACAGCGCTTATAAAATCGGCGACACCGTAACTTTGGTGATTACGGTAACTTCAGACACGGATACTTACAGTTTAAACGCGGCTTCAACTGTTAATAATATATCAGCGCAGAATTTATCAAAAGTAAGCGATACTGCCTATAATGTAGATTATGTCGTCGGAGAGGGAGATACGGACAGATCAGCCGGAACTGTTCCAATCAGCATAGTTTTGAATGATACGGCCGGTAACGCGAATGCTCCGCATACTGCTTTGGCCGCGAACTCAGCTTCGGTTGACGCGCATCGCCCGACTATTTCAAATGTTACTATTCCGAATACAGCCATGAAAGTTGCCGATCTAATTACAGCTACATTCACGGTCGGCGATGACGGCGGCGATACTTATGATATTGTAAGCGGTACTATCGGCGGATTTACATTAAGTAATTTTATTCGTTCTAGTTCAACCACATACACGGCGCAGTTTACTATTACCGAAGGCGGGACAGATGTTTTGGCAGGGAATAATATTCCGGTAGCTAGCGTAGTTATAGACGATACTGCCGGTAATCAAAGCGCAACTTATGCTACTCCGATTTCACAAAGCAGCGATTCAATTGACGCGAATACGCCTGTCATTAATTCAGTTTCCTTTTCCCCAAGTTCGGGAATATTAATAATCGGCGAAATCGCTACGGCTACAATCGGTATCACTGTTGCTGAGTCCGGTTTGCTTTCCGGTTCAACTATGACAATTAACGGCGTGAATGTTATAAGCACTTTTAATGATATTAACGGCAGTTCTTGCACGGTTACCTATATTGTGGCCGAAGGGCATACCGACAGGTCTGACTCTGATGATTTGCCGGTAGTGTTTCATGTGCGCGATTTAGCCGGCAATGAGTCAAGTATATATAACACCGGTGATTTTGCCAACCGCCCCGGCGTTGACGGACATAAACCGACAATTTCCAATATCACCATTCCAAACACCACCATGAAAGTAAACGACACAGTTACCGCCACATTCACAATCGGCGATGACGGCGGTGAAACTTATTCATTAAGTTCTGGCACAATCAACGGCTTCGCGTTATCTAATTTTACCCGTTCTAACTCCACCACCTACACGGCGCAGTTCACAATAACCGAAGGCGGAAATGACGTCGCGTCCAGTTCAAATATTTCAGTCGCTAATGTCGTAATTACTGATGTTGCTACCAACCAAAGCGCCGTTTATGCCACTCCAATTTTGCAAGATTCGGACGCGATTGACGCGAATACGCCGACAATTTCCAATGTTTCATTTGATATTAGCTCAGGCGTATTGATTGTCGGCAGCACTACGCTTATCGCAATCAGCTCTGACGGCACCGGTTATTCAGCCGGTACAATTACTGTTAACGAAGTTGATGTCGCGAGCACGCTTGCCCCAGGCGCCGGCAATGATTACACAATCAGTTATACTGTAGCTGAGGGGCATATTGATAGATTGGATTCCGCTGATTTACCAATAAATATATCTTTAACAGACACGGCCGGCAATGAATCAGCCGCCTACACAAGCGCGGATATTAATAACCGTCCAGGCGTAGACGGCCACGCCCCGACAATTTCCAATATCACCATTCCAAACACCACCATGAAAGTAAACGACACAGTTACCGCCACATTCACAACTGAAGATGACGGCGGTGAAACTTATTCATTAAGCTCCGGCACAATCAACGGCTTCGCGTTATCTAATTTTACCCGTTCCAACTCCACCACCTACACGGCGCAGTTCACAATAACCGAAGGCGGCGCTGATGTCGCGTCCAGTTCAAATATTTCAGTCGCTAATGTCGTAATTTCTGATGTTGCTACCAACCAAAGCGCCGTTTATGCCACTCCGATTTCGCAAGACAGTGACGCGATTGACGCGAATACGCCGACTGCCCCTGGAAATTTGACTTTTAATTCCAAAGCCAGCGATAACATAACTTTAAATTTTGGCGCCACTACCACAGAGGTAAATTTTAGCGAATATAAAATTTATTACAAACAAGCTGCATCAGGCGTAAGTGAATCTGATACGGAATTTAATTCCACGCATGATTCAAATTTGGGAGATATTTTATATCAAACCGCCACAACCGTTACTATTGACGGTTTAGCAACCGGCACGCAGTATGTTTTTAATATTTGGGCTTATGATATAGTTGGTAATAAATCAATGGCAATATCTGAAATTGCCACTACTACAAATTACGCGCCTTCCAACCCCGCGTCACTTACGCAATTAAAAAACGATGGAGTAACTCAAATTAATAATGGTATTTGGACTAATGAGGATAATATTAAATTAAAAGCAAGCGTAAATGATAACGATTTTAGCGAAATATTAACACTTTATTTTGAACTGGCAACCAGCACAGATGCTTTTGTGGGAAATATTGTCGGCGCTTGCGCGGTTAGCGAAACTTGGGATGCTTGTTCAAATAAAGTCTGGAAAATTATGTCCGCGGCCGGTGATTACAGTTCTGTCGCATATACTGGAGAAGTTAATCCAACTGATATTCCAGATTCAGTTGTCGGTTATAAATGGCGCGTTATGGCCTGCGATGACAATAATGAATGCACCGATTGGACGGACGCCGGCGCTGATCCGAATTTTAAAGTTGACCATAGCGCCCCTGATACTCCTGGAGATTTAAGTGAAAACGCGAAAACCAGCACAAGTATTACGCTTAATTTTGGCGCGACTACCACGGAAGCAAATTTTAGAGAGTATATAATTTATTACAAGGCGGGCAGTTCCGGTGTTACTGAATCAAACTTACAGCATGGCTCAAGCAGTGATGAAAATTTATTGGATATTGATTTTAATGACGAGTCAACTACAACGATTGATAGCTTGTCGGCCGGCACAGAGTATGTGATTAATATTTGGGCTTATGACGAGGCCGGAAATAAAGCCAATGCTTCGGAAATAACTGTAACAACTGATTCCGCTGCTTCTCCGCCTGTGGCAAGTTTTAATTCGGTTTCGCAAGAGCAAGACGGCTCAGGCAGAATTAATATTTCCATTGAAGTTGATGATCCTGATAATGATGATACTTTGCGCGCGCGTATTGACTATGTTGCCGGAGTTGCTTGTGATTTTAGTTCGCCGCAAGACCCATCTCTGGATGAAAATGGAGCGTATATCAGCCAAGATTATGGAGACGTGGATGTAGACAATACGAGTGAATATCAAGTTGGCACGACCACAGGCTGGATTTGGACTTCGCCCGGCTCAAATACGGTTGAATTTGACTGGCTTTCAAAAACAGATTTGCCTGAAACAAGCGGTGACTATTGTTTACAATTAACTGTTAATGACGGCACATTCAGCCAGATAAGTCCGGCAACGGCTACTATCGCAGTTTATAATACCAGCCCCGCTTCTCCGGGCAGTTTGAATCTTAATTCAAAAACCAGCTATTCTTTAACGCTTAATTTTGGCGCGACTACTACCGCGTCGAATTTTCAAGATTATAAAATATATTACAAAGAAGGTTCTAGCGGAGTTACTGAGGGCGATAGCGAACATGACGATCCGGATTTGGATAATATTTTGTATAATAATACCGCTACTACAACCATTAACAATTTAAGTCCGGGCACAGAATATGTAATTAATATTTGGGCTTATGATACTTATGGCAATAAGGCAAGCGCGACAGCTGAATTAACGGCAACAACGAACTACTTGCCTAATAATCCCAGCTCTCCCGCGCAATTCAAAAATGATGGCGTAAGCGCGATTGCGAACGGTGATTGGACAGAAGAGGATGTTGTGGAATTAACGGCAAGCGTTTTAGACAGCGATACCAGCGAAGTCTTGACTTTGTATTTTGAACTAATTACAGACATTGAAACTTTTGCCACCGCTACCACTGCGCCATTTGGAGCTTGCGCCTCAAGCACTGCTTATGAGGATTGTTCGAGTAAATTTTGGCAGACTGCAAGCGCGCCAGGCAATTATTCAATCACGCCTTTTATTGGCTTTATAAAACCAACGGGAATTTCCGATTCTTCCGCCGGGTTTAAGTGGCAGGTTTTGGCTTGCGATGATAATGGTTCTTGTTCAGAATGGACGGTTTTTAATGCCACAAGCCCGAATTTTAAATTGGACAACACTTTGCCGGCAAATCCCGGCGCCCTCAGCTTGGCAAGCTATAACAGCTATTCCATAACTCTTAATTTTGGCGCGACTACTACGGAAGATAATTTTAGCGAGTATAAAATATTTTATAAGCAAGGCACAAGCGGAGTTACCGAGGATAACGATGAATTTAATTTCAGTGATGATGCTAATTTGGCTTTTATTGATTTTGACGAAGCAGCCACGACAAGCGTAAGCGGTTTATTGGCAGGTCTTGATTATGTATTTAATATTTATGCCTATGACGAGGCGGGCAATATTGCCAGTTCCACGCAAGAATTCACTTATAAAACCAATAATTTGCCGATTGGATTTTTTTCAAGCGCCAGCACAAGGATTGATGGCAGCGGAGCAGTTGATTTATCAATTCAAGTTGATGATATAGATGATGAGGAGCTTCAGGCAAAAATAGAATATGAAGCAGGCGCAAGCTGTTTGTTTGTTTCGGCTGATAAATTAACTCTGGATGCGACAGACGCTAATGCCACAAGCACTTATGATGACGCGAAAATTGACAACAATAATGATTATCAAATTGGTGATGCATCCGGTTGGATTACGACCGCAAGCGGACAAAATACCGTAAATTTTGATTGGTTGTCTCAGAGCAATTTGCCGGAAGGCGACGGCGCGTATTGTTTGCGGCTAACCGTTAACGATCAAATTGAAGACCAATCCGTAAGCGCGACCACAACAATTACGATTGATAATGCCGCGCCGACTGTTCCCGGATATTTAAGCCTTTATTCTTCTGACAGCTCTTCAATTACTTTGGAATTTGGCACGACTACCACCGAAACAAATTTTAAAGAATATAAAATATATTATAAAGAAGGCGTATCCGCAGTTGATGAAGGCGATACACCTCATGCTGACTCTAATTTAGGAGATATATTATTTTATGGCGCCGCAACCACAACAATTGAATTGCTGGATGAAAATAAACAGTATAGCTTTAAAATTTTTGCTTATGACGATTACGGCAACAAATCAAATTCTTCGCAAACAACAATTTCCACTAATGCGCTTCCGACAGGCGATTTTAATCCATTGTTTACCGCGCAAAAAACCGACGGCAGCGGAGTGGTTGATGTTTCCATTGAAGTATATGATGTTAACGGCGAAGCGTGTATTGCCAAGCTTGAATATGTTTTAGGCGCCGGTTGCGATTTTAGCTCGCCCGAGGATCCGACATTGGATGAAGACGGCGCTAATATTGCCGCCGACCATGGGGATCCGGATATTGGTAATAACAACGTTTATCAAATTGGCACTTCCACTAAAATTATTACCAACTTAGGCGCGAATACAGTGGAATTTGACTGGGACTCTAAAAGCGATATTCCAAACGCCAACGGCACTTATTGCTTAAGATTAACGGTTAATGACGGCACTAACGATCAAGCTATTTCCGCAACAACCACCTTGACTGTTGACAATACCAATCCGGCTGATCCGGGGAATTTAAGCGCGGTTTTAGTCAGTGGTTTGGAAATTGAGATCGGACTCGGAGCAACGACCACGGAAACCAATTTTAAAGAGTATAAAATATTTTATAAAGAGAGTACTCCCGGAGTTACGGAGTCTGACAGTGAATTTAATCAATATGATGATAATAGTTTAGCTGATATATTTTTTGACGGCGCAAACGCGGTTACGATTAACGGTCTGGAACAAAATACGGATTATTATTTTAATATTTGGGCTTATGATAATTATGGCAATAAAGCGAGCGCGACAGAGGAACTGGCGACTACGACGATAATAGTGCCTTCGGCCACTTGGCGCGAATATGAAGATTATCCTGATCCGGCAACCAGTACGCCAATCGGACGGCAAACACCGGTACGCTTGCGCGTTGCAATATCTAATGTCGGCGATTGGGATTCAACGAACTATGCTTACCAAATTGAATACGGCGTCAAAAACGGGGATTGCGCAAGCGCTGATCCTTGGATTTCGGTGCCGATTAACGCGGGAACAGAGCATTTTTCCATGTACGACAGCCCTTATTTTAATAATCAAGACGCAACTTTTCAAAAGTTTGTTAATTCAGAAAGCTATTCTTACGCGCAGGGCTATATGGTAAAATCGCCGTCTGCCAGCACTTCGCCTTTGACTTTAAGCCAGAATGAATATACGGAAATTGAGTATGCGATTATCCCAACAGTTAACGCCGAGGCCGGAGAAACTTATTGTTTTCGTTTAACTTATGAAGGCGAAGATATAAATATCTATGAAAAATATCCGGAACTAACGCTTGTGCCCAAACCAACCGGATCTTTTGTTTCGGCCGAACAAAAAATAGGCGGCAATGGCGTGGTAGACATTTCAATTTTAGTTACAGATTTAGACCATGATCCAAGCATAGCTAAAATTGAATATGTCCAAGGCGGAGCTTGCGATTTTGGCTCGCCCGCGGATCCGACTTTGGATGAAAATATTGATAATATTCAGCATGATTATGGCAACCCGATAATTATCAACGCGAACGAATATCAAATCGGTACCGGTTCCAATAAAATTATCACTCAATATGGTCCGAATACCATTGGTTTTGATTGGGATTCTTTCAGTGATATTCCGGATTTGGAAGATACATATTGCCTGCGGCTAACCGTTAATGACGGTTATGACGATCAATATCCATTAGCCACCACCACTTTAACGGTTGACAACAAGGATCCGTCCAGCCCCGGCAATTTAACGGTTGTCAGTAAAACCGACAATTCGGTAACATTAGAATTTGGCGCAACCTCAAGCGACAATAATTTTTTTGAATATAAAATATTCTATAAACAAGCGGCATCAGGCGTAACGGAATCCGATAGCGCGCACAGCTCCAGTACGGATGAGAATTTAGGTTATGCCGATTTTCAAGGCGCGGCTACAACCACTATCACAGGGCTTATTAAAAATAATCAATATGTATTTAAAATTTGGGCTTATGATCAGTTTGGCAATAAGTCTTATTCGTCGGGAGAAGTTACAACCAAGCTGGTGCCTTCTTATTACGGCGCAGTTTATTCGGACGAAGGCCTAACGCCGCTTTTAACCGCGCCGACAATCAGCATTGCCATTAACGGCGTTTACGAACGGTCAATCGCGGCTTCAGCCGTGGACGGTTCTTTTGTATTTGAAGATATTGATCCGCAAGCGACAGGCACGCCGATTGTAATATATATTGACGGAAAAATTGAAAAAGGCGTAGCTTATAACCGTTATTCCGGACAAGGCGAAGTAACAGGCTTTGATATATATCAAAATAGAATAATTGTCAGGCATGATGACGCGGGTCCTTTGACAGTCGCGAATATTAATAGTTATGATTCTGATCAGGATAATGATATTTCTTGCGCGGTAACAGGTACCGCCTTTAACGTCGCGTCGGGAAATAAATTATATGTTTGGCAGGGAAGCCAGTTTGAATCCGGCAGCGGCAATATCACAATTGATGATATGGAAATTTGCGGCCAATTTACGGCGATAGGCGAACAAGTGATTACGGTAGCGGGAAATTGGGAGGCTGCTGAGGGTTTGTTTACGGCAGCTTCTTCAACGGTTGAGTTTACTTCCACCAGTACCGGCAAGATAATTAAAACCAACAATCAGCCGTTTTGGAATTTAACTTTAAATGGCGCTGGCGGAGAGTGGACATTGTTTGATTCATCCACGACAACCGCTACTACTACAATTGCCAAAGGAACTCTTATTCAAGGAGAGGATGTAAATTTTGAAACCGGCAGCATGTTGATTGAAAACGAAGCCGTTTTTGTTAAAGCAAGCGGTACCGGTATTTTAATTTTTGAAGATCAAGGCGAGGGATTTTTTGAAGATAGAAATACGGTAATAAATAATTTAGGTAATGTGCAAATCGGTTATTCTCCGGCCGTAACCAACCTTAACTCGGATTTTGTCGCAGACAGCTTAACAGTTAGCAGCGGTGATAGTTTTTATACCCGCGGTTATGAAGTGGGTATTACGAATTTTATTACTGTGTATGGTACTTTTGATTGCTTGGACAACAAAGAAGGGGACGGCACGATTATTACTTTGGGCGGAAATTGGACAGTTGACGCGTCCGGTGCGTTTGTAGCCGCAAACGCGACTACAACTTTCGATGGGACGGCAGACGCGACGCTCAGCTCCGGCGGAGTTGACGCTAACCATGATTTTTATAATTTAAGTTTTGCTAAATCATCTTTGGCATCAACTAGTTTGGTGAATAATAATCTTAAAACAAGTGGAGATTTAAATATCGGTTCCAATTCAATTTTAGATGTTTCAAGCAATAATTATGACATTAACGCAGCCGGAAATTGGATAAATAATGGCGAGTTTTGGGCAGAGAACGCGACTACCACTTTTGACGCGCTTAGTACCGGAAAAATAATTAATCCCGGAAGTTCCGTTTTTAACCGCGTAGTATTTGCTAACGCGAGCGGTGGTTGGACTATTACCGATAATGCGACATCAACAGGTAACTGGGAAATCAATAACGCTTCCGCCTTTACGGTTGCCGCTAACGTGAAAATTGAAGTTCAGGGCGAGTACATTATTACCGATACCGCGCCGAATGTTACCGTTTGGAATTCCGGTTCGGAATTATTTTTGAATAGCGGCACAGCTTACAACATCGCATCTAAGAATCAATCTTCGGAAAATTATTCTCGTTTGCGAGTAGGCGCTAATACCGACATTAAACAATGGAATACCGGTGCTGGAGTATTTACGGTTGATTCAACAGGATCGCTGTATTCGCAAGACCACGCAAATGTTAACGGCGATTTATATATTTGGGGAGATTATAATATTGACGCAGGCATTGAGTATTGGGCTTATGCCACGGATTTTGACGGCGCGAATTTAAGCGGAACTGAACGGCAATGCGATGTTAGAATCGCTAATAATTCTTCAATTGACATAAGTAACTCTATTTTAAATATTGTCGGAACAAGCGCCGCAACAACGACCATTGCCAATCAGGGTTCAGGCGATTTTTCATTGTCAGTCGCAACCACAACATTGGCGGCAAATTATTTTCAATTCAGAAACACAGACGCGAACGGCTTGAATTTGTCTGGCACCACCAGTATAGACTCTTTTAATAATGGCGATTTTGAATTAAGCGCTAATGGCGGAGCTATGATTAAGGTCGCGGCGAGCGTAATTGACGCTAATCCTTGGGCGACCAGTACTAATATTCGTTTCGCCACCAGCACGGGAATAACAAGCGGTTATAATGTAATATTAAACAGTACATCGTCTTATCCTTGGACGTTTACAGAGCATTACGGGCATTACGCGGGTGAAGATTATGATTCAGATCCGGGCGACCCAAGAGGATATATTGTTTGGGACGACAGCCCGTCCTATTCGCCAAAATCCCAAAATTGGCGCTGGTATCATGATGAGGATTCGGAGACTCCGGTTATTCCGGCTGCCTTAGAAAATTACGCCCCGCAAATTGTCGGCGATGGTAATCTTCTAAAATTAAGGCTTAGCATTAAAGAAACAGAAAATATTTTAGGAAAAAATGTAAAAATGCGTTTGCAGTATTCCACTGACTCAAGTTTCGCAAGTAATGTTTATTTTGTCGGAGAGCAAGCTTCAACGACCGCGCTTTGGACTTATGGCGACGGCGTTGATGATGATAATGATTTAATAAGCGCTTTACTCTTAACAGATTCAGTCACAAAAGCCGCTCATAATGAATCCGGCATTTCCACCAGCTCATTTAATCACGCGAAACTGGATACGGACGAATGGGAATTTACGGTGTGTGCCGATAGTCCGGCTACGTCAACTACTTATTATTTTCGCGGTTTTTGTAATTATTACAGTTTATATGGCAATTTTGAAAAAGCAGTGTTAAAAAATGACGGCTCGTCTTATCCAAGCGTAATCGTTTCCAGCGCGGTTTTAAGTTTTAATGTTTCAGGGCTTCCAAGCGGAACCAGCACGGAAAACATTACTATTGACGTTCCCAGTACCGCCACCAGCGTACCGTTCGGCATATTGCCGATTGGCAGTAAAATTGAAGCAGGACATCGTTTTACAATTACAACCAATGCCGAAATGGGTTATCAATTATTCGTTTATCAGCGCCAAGCTCTTCTTTCAAATACAGGCGCGGATATTGATCCCGTAGCAGGTACCAATGAAAATCCCGGTTTATGGCCGGCTAACCCTAATCCGAGCGCTTTTGGCTATCATACCGGAGACGATAATTTGTCAGGATCATTTCCCGCGCGTTTTTCTTCCGATGAAAGATATGCCCAATTTGACACAAACCTAAGGGAAATTTCTTATAGCTCGCTGCCGGTAAACAACGAAACAGTAGATTTAATTTATCGCGTTGAAGTCAGTGATCTTCAAGCGGCAGGGGACTACACCACAAATATTGTTTACGTTTTGGCGCCGAATTATTAATAATTCCGAAAATATTTATCCACAGTTGTTAAAAAAATTGGCTAATTTAGAAAAATTTCATAAAAAAAGTTTAAAAATTAAAATTTAAACACTAAAAATAAAAAATAAAAATAAATTTAATTTAACTAATATTAAATAAAATATAGGTTATTAACAGCTAAATAATTGACCCTTTTATAAAAATAGTGTATAATATAAAATATAGTATAGCAATATAGCATTATAGTGTTATGTGGTATATTTATAAAAACCAAAAAAATAAAAATTGTCCAAAATAGGCAAAAAAAACAAAAATGAAAAATAATAAATATCAAAATCGCTATTATATATATAAGTTAGATTTAAAGTTTTTTTTGTTAAAAAAGCTTTTTTTTGTTGGAAAAATGTTTGTGAAAAATTAATTTTCAAAATTTATATACCTTGTTTCTTGCTTTTAAGGCGGAGACTAAAAATGAAAAGGTCGAAAACAATAATAAAAATAAAAAAATAAAAATTATGAATATCAAAAAATATCGTCTTAAGGATATTCAAGATAAAATAGACAGAGATAAGACTACATTGATTCGCTGGGAAAAAGAAGGCTTGATTCCACTGGCTAAAAGAGATTCTCGGGGCTGGCGGTATTACAGCAAGAATGAGGTAAAAAATATAATTGACGTGGTATTATCAACTGACTATTTTCGCAATATCCCGCATAGATCAAATATTTAAATAAAAAATAAAAATTATGAGCAAAATTAAAAAACAAAAAAAATATTTGGCAGGCATATTGGTTGTATTAATAATGATTGCCATGTATGGCTTTATTCCGCTGCCGGATAATGCCAACGCGGTTGACGCGATTAGTGACGCGAAAGACACAATCAGCGATTCTGACGTAAGCAAGGTCGCGAATCATACTTTTGATTTCACAACAGGAACATCAACCGCGGTTAACGGTTATATTGAAGTTACTTTTCCGACTCAATTTGGTACAAGTTCTTCGGCTAACGTAACTTGTCCTGCCGGTGCTTGGACAACAACTCTTAGCAACGGTGATCGGACAATTCGTTGTACTTCAAATACCGTGGAAAAAGCTTCAGGCACAAAACAGATTTTAATAAACAGCGTAACCAATCCAGATTCAGAAGCTGCCAGATATATAGAAATTTCACATTATGATTCCGGCAATAATATATTGGAAAGAGTTTCGGTCGCTGTTGCCATTATTGAGGATATATTGATGACTGCCAGAGTGGATTCAACCTTAACTTTTACAATTAGCGGAACTTCAACTGAGGGCGTAGTTGACGGTATTCCTTGTTCTAATATTTCTACGGCGACAAATACTCCATTCGGCACCTTAGCAGTAGACGCCACTTCAACTGTGTGCCAAACATTAAATGTTACAACTAACGCGGATGATGGCTATACGGTAACGGTTGAGCAGGATGATGAATTAACTTCTGATTCCGATTCAAACATCAATAGCTTTAACAATTCTCCAAATGAAACCGGTTCAACCACGCCGGAAGCTTGGGTTAGTCCGACAAATACTTTAGATGCTTATCATACCTATGGACATATGGGTTTGCATACAGATGATTCTGATTTAAACAGTTTGGGAGGATATGATGATTTTAGCACTAATTTGTTTGCCGGTTTGAACACTACCGATCCAATGCCGGTTATGCATCATGATGGTCCGTCTGATGGATATACCTATGATAAAGGTGAAGCGCATATTATCTATCAAGCGGAAATCGGATCACTGCAGGAAGCTGGTGATTATGAAAATACCTTGACTTACATTTGTACCCCGACCTTCTAAAATCATTAGAAGATTATAAACACAAAAAGCTTTGCTTTTATAAGCAAGGTTTTTTGTGTTTGAAACATATAACATGCAACACGCAACAATGTTGCATGCTGTGTGTTATATGTTGTATGACATTATTATCCACAGCTTATTTAAATAAAAATAATTATAAATCAATTATAAGGAAAATATAAAAAAATTATAAAATTTATTTGTTTGTTAAATAAAATAATTTATCTAAAATTAGTTAAATTATTTTTTTAAATTTTTTATAATTAAAATTTTTACAAAATATTTTATAAATATAGAAAAATATGTTATAATAATTTCACAGTAACAAAATTACTCGTTAATTGCGCTTTTCGCGAGTAAAAAAGGTCGAAATTTTGTTATGTACATTAAAAATAAGCTTATTTTTCTCCACTCTTGTTTTTAGAGCGGGGTAAATTTTATTATTTTGTTTTAAGAATTTAGTTTTTAAAATTATTTTTTAAATTTTATAAGCTAAGTTTTATCCCCATGCAAAAAATAAAAAGATTAAAGATTGCTGTAGTTGCTGTCCTAATTTTATCTATGGTGGCAATCTATGGTTCTGCACCAAAGGTTGAAGCGGCTTCGCTTGACAGTGCCAAGGATACGATTAGTGATTCTTCACCTAGCCAACCCGGTGTTACACACACAATAGTGTATGATTTAGGCACCGCCTTGACTGCCGGCCAGTATGTGCGTTTTACTTTTGAAGCGGGAATAGATTTAAGCTCGGCTACAACTACTTGTCCGGCAAATACAACCGCTTCCGCTACCGCGCAGTTGATTGATTGCGTGGTTGACGCAGGACAGACATTGGCTTCCACTACGGTTGCGACAACGACTGTAACCGATGCGGTTAATCCGTCAACAACCGGCGACTATAGCGTAACCATTAGTACGCACCAAACTGATGACGTGGAAATTGAATCTTCAGAAGCAAAAATATATATCATTGATGACGTTACGGTTACAGCTCATGTTGACGCGACTTTGTCGTTTTCAATAGCAACAACAACGCCAGATGATAAGGTCGGTTCGGACAGTTTCACGGGAACATCATCGCCGACCGCTTTAGCGTTTGGGACTCTGAATTCCGGTTCGGAATATTTGATGGGCCATTTGTTGAGTGTTTCCACAAATGCTGACGACGGCTATACTGTAACTGTTCAGCAGGATGAAAATTTGCAAACCGCGGCTGGCGCTGATATTGACAGTTTTTCTACTTCAACTAGCGCCGCATGGTCATCTCCGACAGCAGATATCAATGATGAGAATACCTGGGGTTCGCTAGGTTTAACATCAGATGATAGTGACGCGATTACCGCCGGACAGTATCAAGGTTTGGACAGCACAAATGCATTTACCATTATGACACACGGCGGTCCCGTAAGCGGAGCGGGTGCCGGTGTTGGTACTACAACAGTTGGATACAAAATTGAAGTTTCCGTTTTGCAAGAAGCAGGTGATTATCAAAACACTTTAACCTATATCTGTACTCCAACTTACTAGATAATTTCTGTTAAACAGATATACAAAATATCTCCCTTGTTTTTGTTATAGGGGAGATATTTTTTTAGATAAAATTAAAAAAAGAAACTAAGTACCTACGATTTTTTTTGTTAGTTTTGGGTTTTAAAACCCAAAACTAACAAAAAAAATCGTAGGTACTTAGTTTCTATGCTATGTCAAGAGAATATTTGTAAATATATTATAAAAATGTTAAAATAAAAGTATAAAAACAATAAATTTATCAAAAAATACAAAGATTTTTTGATATTTTTTCAATGCCTTCTTAAGACATTGAATTTTTGAATTTAATGAAAAAATAATGAAATACAGAAAACTGATATTTTTTTTAGTAATATTTTTATTTATTTTCGTTGTTGCGAATATCGCGCAAGCCCAATCATCCACGGGCATTAAAATCAGTCCGGTTAAAATTGAAGAAATGGTTGAGCCTGGCGAAATTTTTAAATCTCAAATTAAAGTTACCAACGAAGCTAATGAGAAAAGAACTTTTTATGTTTACTTACGCGATTTTAAGTCTGAGGGCGAAAGCGGAATGGCAAAACTTGTTATCCCCGGAACAGAAGAGGGCTATTATTTAGCATCATGGATTGATGTCAGTCGCGAGGGAATTGAGCTGGCGCCCGGACAGGAAGAAGCGGTTCCGTTTACGGTTAATGTTCCGGAAGACATCGGACCGGGCGGATATTTCGGCGCGATAATTTTGGGCACTGAACCGCCGCGTATCCAGCAGCAAAACGAGGAAAAGGGCGCGGGTATGGCAATTGCCCAGCAAACCGCGTCTTTGCTTTTGCTTAGAGTTAAAGGCGATGTTTTGGAGGATGCGCATATTAGAGAGTTTAATACTGATAAGGATTTTTACAGTACGCCTTTTTTGGTTGATTTTTTAATTCGTATTGAAAATGCCGGCAATGTCCATATTAAGCCGCATGGCGCCATATCAATTAAAAATATGTTTGGCAAGGAGGTGCGGGTTTTGAAAGTCAATGAAAAGGGCGGTAATATTTTACCGCGTTCAATTCGCCGCTTTAATGAAAATACATGGGAGGGAACCGGAGCTTTTGGAAAATATACAGCCACGCTCGGCATTACTTATGGCGTATCCGCGGATAAAGGCGGACAAGGCAAGAGCAGTTTAGTGGCAGTTAAAACCTTTTGGATTATTCCTTGGCGAATAATTATTCCGGTGTTTTTAACTTTATTATTTATTAGCGGAATATTTATTTTATTAATAAAATTATATAAAAATAAGGCGGTTAAAAAGGCAATGCAAAGAGCGGGAATTAATCAAGCCGGCTATACTCAACAAGATCGCGCGCAAGGGACCTTTCCTGCTTTGCATTTGGGAGTGATATTGATTATTGTTTTTGTGATAATGTTTTTTATGCTTACGGTTTTTTATTTTTTATTCTTTTCGTAGATAATGCAAATCTAGCGAATAAATGCTAATCTGCGAATTGCGAATAATTAATATTGGCAATTCGCAGATTAGCATTTATTCGCAGATTAGCATTATTATATTTTATGCGTAAATTATTAATTATATTATTTGTTTTTTTGATATTTTTTGCGGTAGATTTTAAGCAAGTCCGCGCCGTGAACGAATTGGAGATTAGTCCGCGAATTATTGATGAAAAGGCTAAGGCTTCGGAAAAAATTGAAAGAACAATCAAGCTAAAAAATAATACCGGCTATAAGATGGATATTTATCCGGTAGTTAACGATTTGTCAATGAGCGATGGCAAACAGGAGTTTCTTGATCCTTCCAAACTTGATAAAAGCCTTTCTTTGGCGCGCTGGATTAGAATCAAGCGCGCCGCGATTCAAATTATGCCCGGCGAAGAGACGGAAGTTCCTTTTTCAGTGGAGATTAACCAATCAGCTGTGCCCGGTAAGCGCTACGCGGTTGTTTCTTTTCCCAACGCTTCAAATCGTCCCTTAGCTGAAGCGAAAATAGACAAGGAAAATGTCCCGCAAATAATGATTAATGTGGAAATTGAAGATGAAACCGTTGAAAAGGCCCAGTTAATTAATTTTAGCGCTTTGGCAAAAACACATTTTGTCTGGCCGATAAAATTTTCAGTTGAATTAAAGAATATCGGTAATGTTTCGTTCAAGCCAGAGGGTCAAGTGCTTATTTATAATCGCCGGGAGCAGTATTTGGACAGTTTAAAATTTAATGATGCTGGTGAAAGCATTGAAGCGGGCGGGCAAAAAAAGATATATTTGGATTGGAACGCCAAAAAAGGCATTGGTAAATTCAAAGCTAAATTAGAATTAGAGTATGGAGAAAAATATCGGCGCGATTTGCAAGATACGATTTATTTTTGGATTTTGCCGATACCGTTTCTTTTATTTTCTATCGGCGGTTTGTTTTTGGCGACAGTGTTTTTAATAATATATTTATTTAAAAAAACATATCGCGCGCGCCATCACGCGTCCAAGCATAAACAAGTTCAAGAAGACGGGGTTTTGGATTTAAAGAATAAATTATGAAAAAATTTTATTTGTTTATTTTAATATTTGTTTTCAGTAATTTTTTTGCTTGTTTAGTTAACGCGCAAAGCAGCGGGGCGATAGCTTTTTCCATAACGCCGCCTTTGATAAAAAATAGCATGAGTCCGGGGGAAATTTGGAAAAGTTCAATCAAGATTATTAATAATAATCCGGAAGAAATCAGTATTTACGCGCAAGCTTTGGATTTTAAAGGCGGAAAAGAGTCAGGAGAGGTGGAATTTTCGCAAGCAAAGGAAAAAAATATTGATGGAAGCTCGCCCTTTTTCAGCCAATGGATAGTGCTTGACAGTGAAGAGATTAAAATTGCTCCCTTTGGAAGCAAGGAAATACCGTTTATAATTGATGTGCCTGAAGACGCTTCTCCTGGCGGGCATTACGCGGCTATTTTGGCAGGCACCGCTCCTCCGTTTGATGATATAAGCGGTTCTTCAATAAAAATTTCTTCTCTTTTGGCGTCTTTGATTTTATTAAATGTTAAAGGCGATGTTCTAGAGAGAGGTATTATCAGGGAGTTTAGCTCTGATAAAAAATTTTATCAGGATGAAAAAATTAATTTTATCGTGCGTTTTGAAAATTTGGGCAACATCCATTTGCAGCCAAGAGGAGATATTAAAATTTATAATCAATTTGACGAGCTTAAAGATAAGATATTAATTAATCATGATACTGATTTTGGCAATGTTTTGCCAAAAAGCATCCGCAAGTGGAATTTTGAATGGGAAAGCGGTAAAAGCTTGTTGGATATGGGGCGTTATCGTGCGGAATTAATTTTGACTTACGGTCAAAATGAAAAACGGACCATAGATCAAACAATATATTTTTGGGTGGTTTTTATTAAGCCTTTGGTGATTTTTTTAAGCGCGATATTGTTTATTATATTTTTAACCATGATAGTTATTCGTTCTTATATTAGAAGGGCAATACGTAACACGCAGCGCATAGCTCTTGACACACAACACACAACACACAACACACAACATGTTAATTCAAAATTAGTCCGTCCAGAAAAGACTGTAGTCGGTGCGCAGCAAAAAAAGGTGAGAAAAAAAAGAATAACACCAAAAAATATTCAAGACAAAAATGATGTAATTGATTTGAAAAAATCATGAGAAAAATTATAAATTTAAAAAAAAGAAGGTTTGTTGGCAAGCGGGAAATAATTGTTATTGTTTTAGCTGTGGTTTTGACAACTGTCGGCATTAAGGCAAGCGATAATTTTTTAGGATCAGAGAAAGAAGAGTTAGCGCTTGATGACGGCCAATGTCCCGTTGGAATGGTTTTTATTAATTCCGCTAGCGGTGGATTCTGTATTGATAAATATGAAGCTGCTCCCGGCGATGGCTGTCCTTACGTAAATCCCGTAAACCAAAAAGAATCACGTTTAAATTTAGATTACGCTGATTGTAAGCCGAAATCGGGGTTGAATAATTTGCCGTGGCGTTTTATATCGCAGAATCAGGCGGCAATTGCCTGCGCGAAAGCCGGCAAGCGCCTGCCGACTAATGAAGAATGGCTGGCGGCCGCTTTAGGCACGCCCGATATTGAAAAAGGCTGGAGCCAAGAGAATTGTAATGTAGCGAACAATTGGGGTTCTGAGCCGGGACCGGGCGGATCGGGCGGTAAATGCGTGTCAGCATACGGCGCCTATGACATGATCGGTAATGTTTGGGAATGGGTTGACGGCACCGCGCATGACGGCGTTTACGAAGATAAGATTTTACCTGAATCAGGCTATATTGAAGGAGTTGACTCAGAAGCCCTGCCCAGCGCGACTAATTTAAACAAAGGAAATGAAAATTATTATTATGATTATTTTTGGATAAAAAACAAGGGTGTGCGCGGTATGGCGCGCGGCGGATATTGGAATAATAAAACTGACGCCGGACAGTATTCATTATATGTAGTTTCCGAACCGTCATTTGCCGGCACCGGCGTCGGGTTTAGATGCGTCAAATAGTTAGAAAGTAGAAAGTTATAAAGTATAAAGTTATAATAATTTTTTTTAACTTTCTACTTTTTAACTTTTAACTTTATACTAAATTCTATGTTTCACAAAACAGTTTCATTCATCCATAAGTTGAGGGTTTATTTTTTGGCAATCATTATTATCGGTTTTTTCGTCGTGGCAGGGCTTAATCCGATTGATGTCGGTGTTTTTTTAGGCGCTAAGATTGGTTCCGCTGTTGGCATGTCCACCAGCGTGGCGGAAAATCCTTTTAGCAGATTAGCCTTTCAGCTTAGTGAGAAGGAGGATCGTTTAAATCAAAAAGAAAAAGAACTTAATGAAAGAGAGAAAAGCCTAGATAAACATAATAAAACAGAAGATCAAACATTATTGTTTTGGCTGATGGCGGGCGGAATTATGGTTTTATTTATACTTATTATTTTGAATTATTATTTGGACTGGAAAAGAAAAAGAATTAAGGCAAGCAATAATTTAAAATAATTTTTTATACCACATTGTTAAATTAATTGTTTTATGCTAATTAGAACTGTAAAAATTAGCTTAATATTATTATTATTTATAATAATTAATTTTTTCTTATTCGTAGATTCATCAGAAGCTTTGTATCTCGCAAGCGACAGAATTTCAACTTCTTGGCCGGGAGTTGCTTCAAATCATACAATGCAATTTCGTACTACGGAAAATATCCCACTTAGTGGAAAAATTATTATTGAATTTGATAATAATTTTATTTTTCCATCAGGTTTTGATTATTCTGATGTTGATTTTTCTATATCTGATTTTTCCGGCGGACCGTTTGCGGATCGCGCGCTTGCGTCTTCTTCATCCGTTTCTTTTGACGGCGTTGGCATTGCCACGGCTACCGAGAAAATTATTAGCATTAATTTAAATAGCGCGAGCTGCATTAACGCCGGTAAATATGTAAAAATAGAATTGGGAACAAATGCCGAGTATGGCGAGGCCGGGCAAGAACGGATAATTAATCCCGCGGCTCTTGATTCATATCGTATTATAATCAGGACATATAATTCCGCTGATACTTATATTGAGAGAGCGCAAATTATGATGGTAACAGTTGAACCGGTCAATTTCAGCGTTTTATCCAGAAAAAGGTATTTAGGCGCTTCACCGATAGGCTGGTTGAATTTTGGTACCGCGCAGACTATTATGTCTTTACAAACCAATTACCCGGCGCGCTGCCGTTATTCAACTGCTTCAGGAACGCTTTTTGCTGACATTACAAATGATTTTTCTTATGCCAGTTCAACCGCGTATTATCTTCATCATACAAAAATTATTGAAGGCTTGGTAAATGGAGGAAGTTATGAATATTATGTGCGCTGTATTAACGATGAGGGGCTTAGCAATAATGTTCATGAATGCGTATATTCAAATGTCAGCACGACTCCTTTCGCGACTGCGTCAGGAACGCCTATTTTACAATTGGACTGCGTTGATTATTATATTCCATTTCAAATTTCATCTAAAGAAGGCGAGGGCGGAGGCGATGATTCGGGAACCGGCGGAGATGATTCGGATCAAGATGGCGATGGTTCGAGTTCCGGCGGCGGCAGCGGTTCTGGCTCCGGCGGAGGCGGCGGAGGCGGAATCGGCCGAGGAGCAGGTAATTATTTGCCGTATCCTCCTCCTCCGGGCGCGCCCGGAGTCGTGTTTACCGGCTGGGCTTATCCGGGAACAGAGGTTGTAGTGCTTAAAGACGGCATTGAGGTTGGAAAATCTTTAACCGGAACGCAAGCTGATTTTGGCGCTTATTTAGAAGTTTTAAATCGTGGAATATATACTTTCGGGCTTTGGGCCGCGGACACGGCGGGAAGAAAATCAAATACTTTTTCAACTACATTTTGGATGGAAGCCGGAACACAGACAACAATCTCTGATATTATTTTGGCGCCGACGATTGCTTTAACAAAATCAAGCGTTATCGCGGGACAAATTATTGAGGCTTTTGGGCAAACTGTTCCGGGCAGTACGGTTGAGGTTTGGCTGTATCCTGAAAAAAGCGGTGATGTCCTAGATTCTGAAATCACAAAAAAAGACGGTTTGGTAAGCGCGAGCGGAGAATGGTCTTTGTTTTTAAATACGGATAATTTAACTGACGGGCCATATCTTGTAAAGGCCCGTACGACGATTATTGACGCCGGCACAAGTGATTTTAGCGCGATATTAAAAACTAATATCGGCGCCGCCCAAATTGAGCCGTCCGGTATTTGCGAAGGCGCTGATTTAAACCACGACGGACGCGTTAATTTAACCGATTTTTCAATTTTATTATATCATTGGGGCACGGACGATGAATGCGCCGACCAAAACCATGACGGCACTGTTAATTTGACTGATTTTAGCATTATGCTTTTTTATTGGACAGGTTAAGAAATATTAGATTTATGATTTTAGATTTTCACCCGTCAAGCGAGCACAAGTGATTTTGAAATTTTTCAAAAAATAAAAAAGCAGATCCGTTTACGGTTCCGCTTTTTGGTTTTTGGGGATTAAGAAACACTTGACAGTACATATTTTGTAAATTTTAGAAAATATGGTATAATATTTATAATCCAAAAATCATAAATCTAAAACCATAAATCATAAATTTTTAAGTATGAGCTTTTTAGATAAATTAAAAGTTAAAGTGGAAGAAAAAATCGACACCGAAGAAATAAAAGACGGAGTTATAGATAAAAATTCCGGTTTTATGCAGTTGGAAGTGGATATTTTTCAAACCGCGGAAGATATTATTATTGTGGCGACTATTCCAAGCGTGGAAGTTAGTGATATTGATATTAGTATTGAAAACGAAAACGATGTTGTTACTATTCAGGGAAAAATTGAGCAGCCGGATTTGTCTGAATACACGGACGAAGCTGACGCGGACGTAAAATATCTTCGCCAGGAATGCCAATGGGGGCGGTTTTATAGGCAAATTATTTTACCGCAAGAAATAAATGTGTCTGATGTTGAAGCCAAATTCAAGAGAGGCTTATTAATTTTGCGTTTGCCTTTATTGCTTTTACAATCAGCCGGAAAGAAAAAAATCGCGGTTAATGTCGGGTAATTTTTAAGCATATTTTTAAATAGCATTTTATTATGAAGAAAATTGTTAGCGTTTTTTTATTTTTATTATTGTTTTTAACCGGTTTTTTACCGTTTGATTCTTGCTTGTCACAGGCGGGAGGAGCGGTTTTATTTTTGTCTCCAAGTACCGGCGATTATAATGTCGGCCGCAGTTTTACTGTTTCGGTAGCAGTCAATAGCGGCGGAGGCTCTGGTATTAACGCGGCTGAAGGTTCAATTAAATATGACAATTCTTATTTAACTGTTTCTAAATTATCAGATACCGGTTCAATTTTTAAATTATGGACTACTGATCCGACTTATTCAAATTCAGCCGGCACAATCAGTTTCGGCGGCGGTTCTCCCGGGCCGTACAAAGGTACAAACGGTACGATTTTCACGATTACTTTTTCAACTAAAAAAATCGGTACAACCGAAGTTAAATTTTCTTCAGGAATAGTTTTGGCGGCAGACGGCAAAGGCACGAATATTTTTAGCGGTTTTGGCAATGCCAGATTTAACATTATTGAGGCGGAGAAAAAGGAGGAAAAACCGAAGCCAAAGCCGAAACAGGAAAAAAAGGATGATACGCCAAAAGGCCTTCTCCCTCCTCTGCCTGATATTTCGTCGGAAACTCATCCGGAAACAGATATTTGGTATCAAAACAACAACCCTGAATTTACTTGGAAGATTTTGGCGGATTTAACCGGAGTAAGTTTTTTAATTACCGATAGTCCGGATTCCGATCCGGGTCCCGAATCAGACGGCATAATTGAAAACGCGGTTTTTGATGAAGATGTTGCGGACGGCGAGCAGTATTTTCATATTAAATATAAAAATAAATCAGGTTGGAGCCAAATCGCGCATCGTAAATTTTTAGTTGATGTTACTCCGCCAAAAGATTTTGATATAGCCTATGATAGCGGCGGCGATCCGACCAATCCGGCCGCGAAATTACGCTTCAAAACCGAAGATAAAGCGTCCGGTTTGGATTATTATAAGATTTCAATAGACGGTATTGGCGAAAGAATTGGCACAAGACAAATGGATAAGGGCTATTATCAGCTGCAGCCGCTTGATCCTGGCAGGCATGAGGTGCAAGTTGCCGCATACGATAAAGCCGGAAATGCCGCTTCGTCCAGTATTGATTTTATGGTAGAGCCTTTAAAAGCGCCGATTATCACCAGTATTCCGAAAATAATAAACAAAAAAGACGAATTAATAATCAGGGGCACGTCATTTTATCCGCAAGTAACAATAAAAATATATATCGGCAAAGAAGGCGAGGATCCGATTGAAGCTAGCGTTAAAACCGACGATGAAAGCAATTGGTCTTATTTTCATAAAGACGAATTAGAAAAAGGCATGTATGAAGTGCGGGCAAAGCTGATTGACGATCGCGGAGCGCAAAGCTTAGACAGTACAAAATATTTTTTATCAGTAGTTTCTTTATCAATCATAGACAGATTCGGTTTGTGGATTATAATAATCCTCTTGATAATAATCGCTTTGCTGGTTTTGTATATTATGTATCAACGGAAAGAGTTTAATGATGAGAAAACAAGGATTATGCGCGAGACAGCAGAAGTAAAGATAAAATTAGCTAAAATATTTTTCGCTTTAAGGGAGGAGTTGGATGAATTGCTGCAGATGGCTGATAAAAAACCAGGATTTTCCGAAGCGGAAAGAAAAGTAAAAGAAAAATTGGAAGAGTCTTTGGATATTTCCGAGGAGTTTATCAGCAAAGAAGTGACTGACGTTGAAAAGGAAATTAAACTGCCGAAGAAGAAGGAAAAATAAATTTAATATTTATAAAATTTAGCCTCTAGCGGCCTTTAAGGTTTTCTGGAGGCTTTTTTGTAGTAAAATGGTTGAAAAAAAAGCCCAAGTTTGGTATAATTGAAGTGTTATGAATGAAATGAGATTGAGAGACAATAAAAAAGCATTGGTAGTTGTAGCGCATCCCGATGACGAGACGATTTGGATGGGCGGAACAATTACGCGGAACAAGAAAATTGATTGGACAATTTTTTCTTTGTGCCGGGCAAGCGATTGTGATCGCGCGCCTAAGTTTCGCTGTGTCTGTGAATATTATGGAGCGAAAAGCATTATTGCCGATTTAGACGATGAAAGCAAGTTGAGTTTAGAAAAAGCAAAAAAAGAAGCTAAAAAAATTATTTTGGAAAAAATTAATTTTGGTAAATTTGATTATATTTTTACGCACGGCGCTAATGGAGAATATGGGCACGAGCGGCACATTGCAATCCATTTGGCAATTAATGAATTAATTAAAGCAAAAAAGATAAAACCGGAAACGGTTTTTTATTTTAATTATGTAAAGAATGAAAAGGATTTGCTCGAGCCGGGTAACAATAGTATTATTAATCATTTGTCAGAAAAAGAATTAGCGGAAAAGAAGCGCGTAGTCGCGGAAATGTACGGCTATCCGCCTGATGGGATTGATGTTGCTTATTGCACGAATCAAGAAGCGTTTAAAAAATTTATAACTCATAACTTATAACTCGCAACTCATAACTTATAATGTATTGCGTGTTCAGAATTTTTATGAAAATAGCGGTTTTACATGCTTATCCTCCGGAACCGGATGGTTTAAGTATTCAAGGGTATTTGCTTTATCGCGGGTTAAAAGAGCTGGGGGTTGACGCGATGCCTTGCCATTACGCGCCCAGTTTTCAAAAACAGTGGGTGTTTGACGCTTTTAAGCCGGATGTCGCAATCGGCGTCGGTTGTTGGACTTATACGCCGGATATTATCCACAGTCCGGAGAATCATGGCGTAGTTCCGGTGCCATGGTTTGTGGCCGACGGCTGGGTGGCTAATTATCATGACGCGATTGGCCGCTTGCCTTTGGTATTTACAACCAGCAATTGGGTTACCGATACCTACAAAAGAGATGGCGTTGATGTTAAAAATTTTCACGCTTTGCCAATCGGTTTTGACGCGAAAGAAATGCGGCCGATTCCAAAAACCGATCCCAAAATTATAAAGTTGCGCGAGATGCTTGGCGTACAGCCGCATGAAAAAATGATTTTAACAATCGGCGGCGATGTTACAAGCAAGGGCGCGCAGGAGATGTTTCACGCCTTAGCCGAGGTTGATAAAGAATTTAAAGATTGGAAATATGTTTTGAAGTATTGGGACTGCGAGTCAGCGGAAATACACGGCCAGGAAGAAGATGTATTAATTGATAAATTGGGATTAGACAGAGGAAAGATTCAGTATTTATCCGGTGCGTTTTCGCACGATTTTATGCCTTATTTATTATCAGCCTGCGATATTTACGCGGCGCCTTCAAGGCTCGAAGGCTTTGGCATGATTCAAATGGAAGCGGAAGCCTGCGGAATTCCGGTTATTTCAATTAATGTCGGCGGTCCGGTTGATACGATTGTCCACGGCAAAACCGGTTTTTTGGCGCGCGTTGCTAATAAGGTAGAGTTAACCGAAGAGTGGGCTTATGAAAGCATGGGCTTTGAGGCTGACCATAAAATTAAATTTGACGAACCAAAAGTTTTTGCTTATCGGGCTGATATTGTTGAACTAGCTAAGTATACCCTGCGATTATTAACAGATGATAACTTGCGCGAAGAAATGGGTAAAAACGCGCGTGAACACGCGATGGCGAATTTTCAGTATAAAGATGTCGCACGTAAAGCTTTGAAATTAATAGAAGAGAATATTGATTTACAAAAATAATTACACGATAAAAATTTGAGGTCCGGCCTCCCTTAAGTGAGGCCGGACTTCCTTTTTGTCATTGCAACTGTCATTGCGAGCGCCAGCGAAGCAATCCCGTGGTTCCTGCATCGTCCGTTGTGAATTCACGTCTGGTGTTCTGTGGCACGGGATTGCTTCGCTGGCGCTCGCAATGACAAAATTTAAAATTATCCAAAAAACCAAAAAATGAAATTAAACAGCAAATCAAATATTTTTTTCGCAAGCCTTTTGGTTTTTTTATTTTCTATTTTTGTTGCCTCGTTTTTACCGCAAAAAATAATTAGGCATGACATTATTTTTTCCGCGCTTAGCTTGTTTTATATCGCCTTGGTTTTTTATTTTCCCAAAAACAAAAAGGCATATATAATATTAATCGTATTCGCGGTTTTTTTCTTTGGCTGTTGGCGATATTCAATTAGTTTGCCAAAAAATTATCCTGATAGAATTTGGTATTATAATGGCGGAGAACACAGAATTATCGGCGTAGTCAAGAAAGAGCCTGATGTACGCCAAGAAAGCCAAAAACTGGAAATTAAAGTAAAAGCGCTTGATGATAAAATTAAAAATATCAAAGGCAAAATTTTAGTAAGCGTGGATTTGTATCCGACTTTCGCATATGGAGATGAACTGGAATTTATTTGCGTTTTGCGCGCGCCTGAAAAATACAAGGGCTTTAGTTATGATCGCTATTTGGCGCGCTATGATATTTATTCAGTTTGTTATTACCCGAAAATTTTAAGCCATAATCAGCTTGTCGGAAATAACGTAGTAGAAAAGTTTTACAAAAATATTTATTTGTTTAAAAATAAAGTTCGTTTGCTTATTAATTCCAGTTTAAACAAGAATGAATCTGATTTTGCGCGCGCGATTATTTTGGGAGATAAGCGCGCCTTATCAGATGAGGTGCGCGAAAATTTTTCTCAAAGCGGATTAAGCCATATCGCGGTTATTTCCGGATTGCATATTAGCATTATAATCGCTTTGCTTATGTTTTTTTTGATCTGGATCGGCTTGAACCGTAATTCCGCTTTTTACGCAAGCGGATTTTTTTTGTTTTTATATATAATTTTAATCGGCGTTCCCGCTAGCGCGACGCGCGCCGGGTTGATGGGGTTTTTATTGCTTTTATCTTTGAAAATCGGAAGATTAAACAAAATCGCCAATTCGCTTTTATTGGCGGCGGCTATTTTATTGTTAATTAATCCGCGTTTATTGCGAGATGATATCGGTTTCCAGCTTTCTTTTTTAGCCGTGCTTGGGATTATTTATATTTATCCGAAAACAAAGAGAATATTGGAAAAAATATTTGTGTTTAAAAAGTTAAAAAATAATTTTTCCGTTTTTATAATTAACACGATTTGCATAACTTTGTCAGCGCAAATCATAACCGCGCCGATACTTTTGTATAATTTCGGCATGGTTTCTTTAATCGCGCCTATCAGCAATTTATTAGTATTATGGCTTTTGCCGTTTTTGATAATTTCGCTATTCGCGGCTATTGCGTTGGGCTTGATTTTTCCTTCATTAATCGCGATATTTTTTCTTCCAGCTAGCTTAATATTGGAATATATATTGTTTATCGCTGAATTTTTTAAATGATTTTATATACTTGAATGTTGTATTTTTTAACGAACGTTTCCCCTTTGTCATCTCGACCGGAGCGACAGCGGAGTGGAGAGATCTTTGATATATTTAAACTTTTTCCTATTTTAATATTTTTAATATTTTTTTATTTAAATTTTTATTTGTAATCCACGTATTATAGATTTCTCCGCTCCACTCCGCTAGCGCTACGTTCCGGTCGAAATGACAAAAAGAGAAAGACTAAAAAAGCCCCACCAAGCAATATCAAGAATTGGCGACAAAACAATAGGTTCTATTAATTATATAACAGACTGTTTTAATTCAAGTCTTTTTAGATATACATCCAAAAGAAAAAATCAAAACAGATTTGCCCTTTGATTCCTACCTTGATTTTTTATAAAAATGCAAGGAAACAGAATGCCGCTATGAGTTATTTGATCCAAATCTTGTATAAGCTTTTGGTGAAGCCTTTTTAGGTTACGAAATTTTTTCGCGTATTAAAAGAACAATATTTTTTACCCAAAGGGTGCCCCGCAGGAAATGCCCTTGGGGTGCACTTTGTATTTATTTTATTATATTTTATCATAGCATATGAGGGATTAAAATTAAATTAATTTAAAAAAATGGAACAATTTAAATAATTCTGCTAGTATGAATTAAGAGAGTATTTTTAAGGGGCCTATAGTCTAGTGGTACGACATCACATTCGCATTGTGGAAGCGGCGGTTCGATTCCGCCTAGGTCCACATAACAAAACAAAG
>JAGLYP010000007.1 GCA_023132155.1 Candidatus Parcubacteria bacterium | reverse complement strand
CTTTGTTTTGTTATGTGGACCTAGGGGTGTAATTGAAACGCGATGATTATATTTTGTTCAAGATGGAATTAAGTAATTGTTAATTATATTTTTAAGAATTAATATTTTTTAGCATGACGGCGTGAGGCTTGCCTCTTCGATTCCGCCTAGATCCACCCGAAAAAACCGTAGGGAACAAAAATTTTTGTTCCCTATGGTTTTTTGTTTAAAATTAGACAACTATGTACAAGTCCACGAACATAATTGACATTTGTGTTTTAACATGATAGGTTGTTATGGGGTTTAGAAATGGTAGTTTTATACAGAAAAAGGCGCGATTTTCGTACCTTAAAAATTTAATGCTCACAAAATAAAAAGGAGGAAAAAATGTTTAAAAAGATAGTAGGTTATGGTGTTATCTCGTTAATGGCCGCAATGTTTTTATGTGAAATTGCAATAGCTGAGCAACCAAATCTAGATTATGTTGCAGTGGCGCAAACCGTAGAAAGGGGCTGTAAGGCAAGGAATTGGTCTCTTTATGTAATGTGTGGAATCTGTAGGGAAAGCGCAACTTCAGCTACTATATATTTTGTTTTTAAAAAAAATAGGCAGTTTGTTAACGCATATGTAAAAACAAAGCATTTGTCTGGTAGGGGATGGATTATCACGGAGTTTGACATCATGAATGAACATCCTGAATTTGTATTTAAAAAAATTAAGAGAAATTAAAGTCTCATAGGAGTTGATATATATTATATGACCCTGATTGGAATCTAACCAATCAGGGCTTTTTTAATTGTAAAATTTTTAAAAATACGGTATTATTTAATAAACGGAATTTGAAAAAATAATAATTATACATTATGTCATTTATTGCGAAAATTGTAGATAAATTGGCTCAATATGAATTTGGCGTTTTGTTTCTGAATTATGTTTATTCTTTAGGCAAATTTGAGATTTGGATAATTATTGTTCTAGTTGCCGGACTTTTTGCCTGGTTTATATATAAGCGGCTTGGCGCGAGCATTTTTTGGGTTTTACTGTTTGCTTATTTGATTGTTTATGTGATTTATTCCGCGAATATCAGGGATGTGTATGAAGAAAAAAATAAAAAGCTTGATAACCGCATAAAAGATGTGCAAGAAGAAATTGATAAAGATTAATTAAATTAAAAATTTACTCATGATGTATTATTTGATTTTTGGAATTCCGGCCATTATTATAATGTATGTTTTGGTTAAGTTTATTTTCCACTTTTTGTTAAGAGGATTTTCGCCATTTTTGCCTTCACGTCCCTGGGTTGTTGAGCAAATAATGAGTGAATTGGAAATTCCGCAAAAAAATTCCAAGCTGATTGCTTTAAGTTCGGGGCGCTCCGGTTTTTTTAGGGCTTTGGAAATGAAATATATAAACGCCGAGTTTTTGGGGGTTGAACCGTATTTATTTTCATTCTTAGCCGCAAAGGCGCAAAAAATAATCCGCCGCAGCCGTATGAAAATAATCCGTCAAACAATTTATCATGTAAATTATCGGGACGCGGATTGCATTTATTGCCATCTTTATCCTGATCAAATGGATGCTTTGGGTCCGAAGTTAAAGTTTGAGTGCAAACCGGGCACGCAAATCATCAGCACGGGTTTTAATATAGTTCATCTAAAACCCAAAAAGGTGGTTGATTTGCCGGATCGCAAAGGAAGGCTTGATTGGCTTTCCATGAATCAAAAATTATTTCAATCAAAAAAAAAGAAACATAAAAAAGAGCAGAAAGCTTATTTTTATGAAATATAGATAATAAATTTTATATTATGGCAAAAATTATTACTGATAAAAAACAAGTTGGCGAAGTTTTAAACAGGGGCGTGGAAATAATTTATCCGGACAAAAAATCTTTGGAAAAATTGCTTACATCCGGCAAGAGAATAAAGCTTTATTGCGGTTTTGATCCAAGCGCCAAGTCTTTGCATATTGGCAACGCGATTGCCTTGAATAAGTTAGCGCAGTTTCAGGATTTGGGGCATGAAGTGATTTTTTTGATTGGTGATTTTACCGGCATGATCGGTGATCCGACTGATAAAGCCGCGACCCGCAAAAAACTGACGCGAGAGGAAGTTTTGGAAAATGCCAAATCATACAGAGATCAAGCCTCGGCTTATTTGAAATTTGATGGTGATAATCCGGCTAAAGTAATGTATAACAGTGAATGGAGCGACAAATTAACTTTTAAGGATTTAATTGAGATTTCAGCAAATTTTACGGTACAGCAGATGATCCGGCGTGATATGTTCCAAAAAAGATTAAAAGACGAAAAGCCGATTCATTTGCATGAATTTTTGTATCCTCTGGCGCAAGGTTATGACAGCGTTGCCATGGATGTTGATTTGGAGGTTGGCGGCAATGACCAGATGTTTAATATGATGGCCGGCCGTGATTTAATGAAAGCTATGCGCCAAAAAGAAAAGTTTGTTTTGACTTTAAAATTGTTAGCCGATGATATCGGTAATAAAATGGGCAAGAGTGAGGGTAATGCCGTGTTTTTGAACCAAACAGCCGAAAATATCTATGGCGCGGTTATGTCCTGGACTGACGGCGTAATCGGAGTTGCTTTTGAACTTTGCACCAAGGCGCCGATGGAAGAGGTAAAAGAAGTTTATCAGCAATTACAAGGCGGAAAAGCCAATCCGCGCGATTTAAAAATGAAATTGGCTTTTGAGATAGTGAAGATTAATTCGGGTGAGGAGGCGGCGCACGAGGCACAGGAGTATTTTGTTAAAACTGTACAGAAAAAGGAAGCACCTGATATAATTACGAATTATCAATTACACCCGTCAAGCGAGTACAAGCGAATTACGAATATTAAGCTGGTTGAATTATTAGCAGAAACCGGGTTAGCAAAAAGTAAAAGCGAGGCGAGAAGACTTATTGCGCAAAACGGAATTAAGATTGACGGTAAAGTTATTAGCGATGTTGATATGGAGGTGGAGATTAATAAAAAAGGTTTTTTATTACAGAGAGGTAAGAGGCAGTTTTTGAGAGTTGTTTATTCGGATTAAATATTATATTTCTATTATTTTAAGTGAACGTTTTTTTATTTTTTTTCTTGTCGTCTTATTTTTTTTGTCATTCCCGACACACCTTGCCCCGCAGGGAATTATATTAAATGATCGGGAATCTTTTTAAAAAATACGAACTTGAAAACATTGAATGCGTGAAGAACAGTATGCTTATAAAAATTATATTATAAATTATTTTATGACTATGGAATCTGAAGCTACAAAAATTCTCAAGAACAAAAATGTTCCATTTCGCATTATTAAATTATCCAGCAAGGGAATATCAAGTGGCGATGTTGCTAAATACGCTGTTGATCATCTGAATCCTTCTGAAATATGCAAAACTATTGTAACCAAAGATAAGTCAGGTAATAATTACGCTCTTTTACTTAAAGGAGATGATAAAATTAATTTTTTAAAAATGAAGAATATTGTTGGTCAAAAAATTAGCATTGTTAGCTATGAAGATGTGAAACAATCTACCGGTAAAGAACCTGGAGCAGTATGCCCGATTACATTGGATATGCCAATTTTTGTTGATGACAAAATTTTTCAATCTGAAAAAATTAATTTTGGGTCAGGTGATCATATGTTTGGAATTGAAGTATTATCTAATGACCTTAAGAAAATTTTTGTTTTTCAAAGAATTGACATCGCGCAGTAAAATAAAGATACAAGGTTATTTATATATGTATATAGAGTAATTAATATTTTGAGTTTTTTACGAGATTCCCGATCATTTAATATAATTCCCTGCGGGGCAAGGTGTGTCGGGAATGACAGAAAATAGGGTATGTGAAAAGCGCGTTGGGACGATAAATAAAAAACAAAATAATTAAAATATGAGTATAATCAACAAAATAAAACAAAACATCGCTAAGGAAATAAATCAAGCAGTCAAAGCCGATATTGTCGAGTCTGAAAATTTGGTTTATCCGTCGCGAGTTGATATGGGGGATTTGAGTTTGCCTTGTTTTGTTTTGGCTAATAATTTAGGAAAAAATCCGGCGAAAATCGCGGAATTTTTAGTCAAGAATATCAAACCAAAAGGAGCAATCGCCGGCCTTAGCGCGCTTGGCCCTTATTTTAATATTAAATTAAATAAAGCCGAACTGGCAAAAGAAGTTGTTAATGAAATTGAAAGTTTGCGGGAAAATTATGGGCATAATAAAAGCGGCAGAAAGCAAAAGATAATGATAGAATACTCCAATGTTAATACCCATAAAGAATATCATATCGGGCATTTAAGAAATATTTGCTATGGCGACGCGGTTAACCGCGTCACGCGCGCCAACGGTTATAAGAGTATTCCCGTTTCTTATGTTAATGATTTTGGCATTCATATTGCCAAGACTATTTGGGGTTTAATCAAATTTTATTTAGATGATAAAATAAGTGATGGCATTAATAAGGATTTGGAAAAATTTTCAAAATACGAAAATAAGGGCGCGCTACTCGGAGAAATATATGCTCGCGCGAATAAAGCCATAAAAAAAGATAAAACCGCCAAACAGCTTGTTGAAGTGATTATGAAAAAAATTGAAAGTAGAGCTAGCAAAGAATATGAATTATGGAAGATTACACGCGCGTGGTCAATTGAGCAATTTGCGAAAATTTATGAGGAATTGGGAATAGAATTTGAAAAGATTTATTATGAAAGCGAGTTTATTGAAAAAGGGCAAAAAATGGTTAAAGAATTGTTGCAAAAAAATATTCTTGAGAAAAGCCAAGGAGCTGTAATTGCCAATTTGGAAAAGTATGATTTGGGAGTATTAGTTGTATTGCGCAGTGACGGCACAGCCACTTACCCTGTCGCGGATATCCCTTTGGCTATGCGGAAGTTTAAGGAGTATAATCCGGACGCTTCCATTTACGTGGTGGACAAGCGCCAAGCCTTGTATTTTAAACAGCTTTTTCATATTTTAAAAGCGATTGGTTACAAAAAACCCATGATTCATTTGGGTTATGATGTGGTGAAGTTGCCAAACGGCATGATGTCTTCGCGCTTAGGCAACACGATTACTTACGAAGATTTAAAAGAGCAATTATTTAAGAAAGCGAAAGAAGAAACAAATAAACGGCATCCTGATTGGTCAAAAGAAAAAATAGATTCTACTGTTTGCGCGCTGGTTTTGGGCGTGATTAAATTTGAAATGTTAAAAATCAACCAAGAACAGCCTATTACTTTTGATATAGGCAAGGCTTTGAGTTTTAACGGCTTTACTTCCGCTTATTTGCAATATACTTACGCGCGTATACAGAGTATTGTTAAAAAAGCTGGAATCCAAAATAATCCGCCCGAGGCGGACCAGCAAGCTGGAAAGTTGAAAGTTGATTTTAATGAATTATTTGAAGAAAAAGAGCATAATTTAATTTTGCGGCTTGCCAAGTATCCGTCCGCCGTGAAACAGGCCGGTAAAGATTTTAATCCCTCGGAAATTGCCCGCTATTTATTTGAGTTGGCGCGGGACATGAACGACTATTATCATGAAGTACCGATTTTAAAATCGGACGAGAAAACCAGAAACGCGCGCCTGGCGCTAATTTTATCAGTTAGCCAGGTAATAAAAAACGGGCTTGATTTATTGGGGATTGGGGTTGTTGAAGAGATGTAGTTTTTAATTAAGAATTAAGAATCACTGTAGATATTTGCTAATTCGCTGACAAAAAAAGAATTCTTCTTTTATTTTGTCATCTCGAACGAGCGAAGCGAGGAGATATCTATAATACGTGAATTACAAAAAATGATTAATATATAAGATAAATAAGAAATAATTATCTACTGAAAAATCCGTTTCCGACACACCCGGCCTCGCAGAGAAATTATATTAAATGATCGGGAATCTCGTAAAAAGTTCTAATATGATATTCTGTCAATATTGTTATCTAAAAATTGTTTGTAGCATTTTGTAATTTTTTATTTTGATATATTTACTATACCAAATTACACCAACTTAACAAGGCAAAAATTAACTTTAATGATTATTCACCTTGTTTTTTTAAATAAATATGCTAAAATTTATTTATTACTTAAATATAATAAAATTAACAAAAAAACTATGAAAAAAGCATTAATTTTGAGTTTGAGTTTAATGATTTGTTTTGGGCTTTCCGCTTGCGGTAAAAAAGAAGCAAAAAACGATGTTCAAGTTTCCGCTCCTGAGGGCGGGTTGGTTGTTAAGGAAAATAAGTCATTAATGGGCTGGCTAAGAAAAGGCAAGGCGGTAGAATGTAAAGTAACCAGCCCTGAAGGCGAGATGATTATTAAAACCAAAAATGAGATTGTACGCATGGAAGGTATTTCGTTCTTTTCTCCTAATTCAGACACAGAACAGCCAAAAGCGGGAAACGGAGTAATGCTGACAATCGGCGATTGGGTATATATGTGGGATATGTTAACTAAAAAAGGAACAAAAATGAACCTTAAAGAATTAGAAGCAATGGATGAAGAAGATGACGAAGTAGCTGAAGACGACAGAAAAGAATGGGACGAAATGGTGGAAGAGTGGGAGGATATGGATGTTGCTTATGAATGTAAGGAAGTGAAATTAGAGGATGAATTGTTTAGAGAACCAAAAGACGTTGATTTTACGGATTTAAGCGCTATGATGGTAGATATGCGGGAGAGCGCGGGTGAATTAATGGAAGGCTTAAGCAATTCCGAAGGCATGAACCAAGAAGATATTGAAAAAATGCTGGAAGATATGAATATTAATCAGGAGGATTTGTTAAAAGAATAAATTTGTTGACAAAAATTTTAAATTAAGTATAATAAAAATATAATCAATTTTCGGGAGATTGGCGCCCGTGAATAATTGTTTATATTAATTAAGGCGCCCCAGTGTTATTGGGGAAACTAGATGGAACCGCGAGGATGTTTTATAAACCTCGTTCTAGTGTATAAGTGTTTTTATGCATTGGAACGAGGTTTTTTAATATTATAAATAAAATATAAATTTGCAAAAAGAGAAAAGTATATTGTTTATGATTGTATTTGTGAATTTGTAATTAACAAAATTATGGCTAAACAAAAAATAACAATTGAAAAAATTACTTCGCTGTGCAAGCGGCGGGGTTTTGTGTTCCTGTCTTCGGAGATATATGGCGGTTTCGCGGCTGTGTATGATTACGGTCCTTATGGAATAGAGTTAAAGAATAATCTCGCGCGCGAGTGGTGGAAGCATATGGTGCAGATGCGCGCTGACGTGGTGGGCTTGGATTCCGGTATATTCATGCATCCGATTGTCTGGAAAGCAAGCGGTCATGTTGACGGTTTTGATGATCCGCGGATTGATTGTAAGGACTGCAAAACGCGTATGCGCGCCGACCATATGCTAGAGGCTTTTGGCATTGATGCCGATAAAATGAGCGCCAATGAAATTAACGCGGAAATTAAAAAATTAAAAGAAAAAGGCAAGAAATTAAAATGTACAACTTGCGGCAAGACCAACCTTACTCCGGCTAAGAATTTTTCTTTGATGGTAAAGTCAAATTTAGGTTCGCCGACTGATGAGTTGTTAGAGAAAAATGCCGTGTATTTAAGGCCGGAGACTTGCGGCGGAATTTATTTGAATTATAGAAATATTTTGGATTCCACTCGGGTAAAATTGCCTTTTGGAATCGCGCAGATTGGCAAGGCTTTTCGGAATGAAATCGTTGCTCGGCAGTTTATTTTCCGTACGCGCGAGTTTGAACAAATGGAAATGCAGTATTTTTTGCGTCCCAACGAAATGCAAGAAAAATATGAAGAATGGAAAAAGATGAGATGGAATTGGTATTTGGAATATGGGATTAAAGAAAAAAATATCAAATGGCATAAGCATGTTAAGCTCGCGCATTACGCGGCTGAGGCTTGCGACATTGAATATAACTTTGAAGCGCTTGGCGGATTTAAAGAAATGGAAGGTATTCATCAGCGAGGGGATTGGGATTTATCCCAGCATCAGAAATTTTCAGGAGCAAAATTGGAGTATTTGGATCAAAAAACCGGAGAGAAATTTATTCCGCATATTATGGAAACTTCAGCCGGCTTGAACCGCATGTTTTTTGCGTTTCTGCACGAAGCTTATACTGAAGAAGAAATTGACGGCAGTACGCGCGTAGTATTAAAATTTGACAGAAGATTGGCGCCGGTTAAAATCGCGGTTTTTCCGTTGCTTAAAAATAAGCCGGAGTTAGTTAAAAAAGCCAAGGGAATATTTAGCGGTTTGGCAAAAAAATATATGTGCGAGTTTGATGATAACGGGAATATCGGCAAGCGCTATCGCAGGCAAGATGAAATCGGCACGCCGTATTGCGTAACAGTTGATTTTGACACGATTGAAAAAGACAATTCAGTTACGGTTCGCGATCGCGATACCATGAAACAAGAGCGGGTTAAAATTGAGGAATTGGATGATTATTTTGGGGAAAAGTTTAAAATATGAAATAAAAAATGTACGTACATGTGTACGTACATTTTTTATTTACGCCCTTAACAAAACCCTAACCAATTTTATTTCATCATAATGATATTGTTCATTTAAATATTCAAAAACCGGTTTTAGTTTTTCGTCCCCGCATTCAGTAAACGCGTTTTTCATAGTTTCGTAGCGGTCGCGGGGAAGTTTTAAATATTCCAGATCAAGTTTTTCGCCGGCGTCAATTAATTTTTCCAGATGATTGATAATTGTATCCGACTTTAAATTTTGGATTTTTGCTATGCGTTTGATAGGGATTTTTTTGATAATTAGTTCCTTGGTTTTGAAATTGAATTTTGTTTTTATTACAGCGGTTTTAATAATTATTTCGTTTCTACTCGCGAGGGGAATGGGTTTGATATTATTATTTTTGCTAAAGTCTATAATTACGTTTAAAAATATATTGCCGTATTGCGCAAGTTTTTTATCGCCTACTCCGCTGATACGGCTAAAATCTTTCTTTGTCTGTGGAAAATAATAAGCCATTTCTTGCAAAGAGTTATCGCCAAAAATAATAAACGGCGGAACATTTTCTTCTTGCGCGAGGCTTTTTCTTATTTCTCTTAATTCGTAAAAAAGTTCGGGATTAAAATTAAGATCTATTTTTTGTTTTTTAGAACTAATATCGCATGCCGGTTTGTTTAATTCCAATTTTTCTTCGTTTTGCAAAAAAGCCGCGCCTTTTTTAGTAATGCTTAGAGTCGGGTATTGTCCTTCGTTTTTAAAAATATAGTCCAGTCCGATAAGCTGTTTTATGATTTGTAAAAGTTCAGTTTCATCAAAATCTTTAACAATGCCAAATACGGATAGTTGGTCATGCCGGTTTATTTTTATTTTTTGGATGTTTTTGCCTAAAAGAATATCGCTTATATATTTCGCGCCAAAACGGTTGCGCGTACGCGCTACGCAGGAAAGGATTTTTTTGGCGATAACGGTCGCGTTAATTTTTTCTTTTTCAGTCGTGCAGATATCGCATGAATTGCAATTATCGGTTTTTTGTTTTTCACCGAAATAGTTAAGCAAATATTTTTTCCGACAGGTAACAAGCTCGCTGAATTTTAAAACTTCAGCCAGCTTTTCTTCGGCTCGTTCTCTTAATTTAAAATCATCAATTTGATTGATAAAAAATTGGTGTTTTCTGGTGTCGGCGTAAGTATAGAACATAACGCATTCGCTTGGAAGGCCGTCCCTGCCGGCGCGCCCGATTTCCTGGTAATAACCTTCCAAAGTTTTGGGAAATGTATAGTGTACGACCAGCCTGACATCTGGCTTGTCAATGCCCATGCCAAAGGCGATAGTTGCAACAATAATATTCACTTTATCTTTGACAAACATTTCTTGGATAAGTTTTCGTTTGTTTTTTTCCAGCCCGGCGTGATAGGCGCGGGCGGAAAATCCGTTTAAATTTAAATCGTCCGCGATTTTTTCTGTTTCTTTGCGTGAAAAACAATAAATTATTACTGATTCATTTTTGTATTTTTCCAGCAGATTTATCAATTTTGGAAAAGCTTGTTTTTTTTCAATAATGCTGATTTTTAGGTTTTCCCGATCAAAACCGGAAATAAATAAATCAGCTTTTTTTAAATTCAGCTGTTTTAAAATATCTTCACGAACTTTTTTGGTCGCTGTCGCCGTGAGCGCGATTATAGGGGTTGTCGGGAAAAGTGTTTTTAATTTATTTAGATTTCCATAATCAGGGCGAAAATCGTGCCCCCACTCGGAAATACAATGCGCTTCATCAACGGCGATTAAATCAATTGTAAGAGTGTTTAAAAAGTTTTGAAAAGTGTTAAGCGCGAATCTTTCCGGCGCGATATACAATATTTTAATTTCATTTTTTCGCGCGCGGTTTATTATCGCGTCTATTTGATTTGGGTCAAGGCTTGAATTAATGAATTCCGCTTCAATGCCGTTGGCTTTGAGCGCGTCAACCTGGTCTTTCATTAAGGCGATTAAAGGCGAGATAACCAAAGTTATTCCGGAAAATTTCAAAGCCGGAAGCTGATAGCACAAAGATTTGCCGCCGCCGGTCGGCATCAAAACAAAAGCGTCTTTTTTATTTATAACATTATCAATAATTTCAGATTGCATTGGGCGGAATTCATCGTAGCCGAAATATTTTTTTAATAAAGTCTTCATTTGAATGGTAGGATATCTTATACTATGTTGTTAAATTAATTTTTGTGTATGATTCAAAAATTTAAGGATTGTAATTTATTTTATTTCTGGCCTTTTTCTGCAAATCAGGCATCTGATCCGTTTCGTCAACAATTTCCCGTTTCAGTATTTCTTCAATTACATCTTCCAAAGCCACCACGCCCTCTAAACCATGATATTCATCTTTAACAAGAGCCAGATGGACTTTGGAGCCGATGAATATATTTAACAATTGATCTAGTTTTTGCCGCCTAGGGACTGTTAAGATCTTTTCTTTTTTATAAATATCTTTAATTTTTAGGCCAAGCTTAATGTTGATTAAATCTTTAGCGTACAGAATGCCTACCACGTTATCAATTAATTTTTTATAAACAGGTATTCTCGTAAAACCTTCTTTTTTAATTCTATTTAGTAGTTTTTCATCTAGACATGCGCTAATTTCCAAGGCATAAACAACTGTCCGCGGAGTCATTATTTGTTCCGCGTTTTTATCGGAAAAAGATAATGCCCCCTCAATAATTCTTTCTTCATCAGCATCAACATTGCTTTCTTTTGAGCAGCCGTGTTCTTTGATAATTTGTATCAATTCTTTTTTTGAGTAAATACTGGGAATTTCTTCGCCTAAGGTTTTATCAAGAATCCATGCAATCGGCCAACAGACGGGGAATAAAATAAAAATAAAAATTTTTACCAGCCAGGCGGTTTTAGCGCCGAGTTGCATGGCGTATTTGGCAAAGGTTGCCTGAGGAATAATTTCTCCAAAAATAACAATTAAGCCTGTAGCGGTTATTCCCGCCACAACTCCGCTTGCGATGTTGCCGAGAAAAATCGCCAATGTTGAATTTACGCCAACATTGCCAAGCAATAGGGTGCATAACAGCAGATTGCCTCTTTTTCTGACAGCAAAGATTTTTTTAGCTTTTTCGTTTCCAAGAGAAATTTTTCTTTCCAGTTCGTTTTTATCAAGGCTTAATAAGCCAAGGGTCAATCCGGAAAAAAGTCCGGATAGTAAAACTAAAATAGTAACGATAAGATAGTCCATAAAGTTTGTTTGCGTGATTAAAAGTAGGGCAAGAATTAAAAATAAGGCATTTTAGCCCCAAAGTTATTTATGCTTATTTGTATTATAGCAAAGAATTCTTAAGATTTGCAAATAATTAGATTTTGTTATGTTATATAATAAAAAACCGGATGTTTTTTGTTGAAACATCCGGCTATTTGGGTTTAAAGAGCGGTCTTGGTTTATGATGAGTAGCGCTTGATTATAAGAGTTGCGTTACTGCCTCCAAAGCCAAAGCTGTTTGACAATATAACTTTGGGAGAGAAGTTGTCTTGTCGTTTTCTTAGAATTGGAAGATCAAGGTTTTTAACATCCGGATCAAGCGTTTCAATATTATGCGACGCGCTTAGAAATTTTTTTCGCATCATAATAATTGAATAAATAATTTCATGGACACCGGCGGCGCCTAAGCCGTGTCCGGTTAAGGATTTTGTTGAGCTTATAAAAGGAACATTTTTTTCAAACACTTTTTTGATTGATTGCAATTCAACTATATCTCCGGCAGGAGTACTGGTTCCGTGGGTGTTGATATAGTTTATATCAACGGGACGCATGTTGGCTGTTTCCAGCGCTTGTTTCATGCATCTTTCCCCGCCTTCTTCGGATGGACGGGTCATATCATCTCCATCGGAAGTTGCTCCATAGCCGACAATTTCCGCCAAAATTTTAGCATTGCGATTAAGAGCGTGTTTCAGTTCTTCCAAGACAATGATGCCGCCGCCGCCCGCCATAACGAATCCGTTACGATTTTTATCATAAGGGCGGGACGCTTTCTGAGGCTTGTCATTGTGTTTGGCTGACAAAGCCCTCATTCTGTCAAAGGCGCAAGCGATAACCCAGTCAGTTTCATCAACACCGCCCGCGAACATAATGTCTTGTTTGCCTAAAACTATTTTTTCAAAAGCTTCTCCGATACAGTGGGCGCTGGTAGCGCAGGCTGAAGCAAGGGAAAAACTGATGCCTTTTATTCCAAACAAGGTGCTAATATTCGCTATCGCGGAACTCGGCATTGTTTTTACGACGAATCTGGTTGAAAGTTTTTTAAGACCATTGTCTCTAACGGTGTCAGCTATTAAAACAGCTTCACAAGGAGATCCGCCCCCTGTTCCAATGAACGCTCCGGTTCGCGGATTACTGACATTACTTTTTTCCAAGCAAGATTGATTAATAGCCTGGGTCATTGCCAAATAAGCAAATCCGGCTCCTTTGCTCATAAATTTGGACGCCCTTTTGTTGATAATAGTAAAAGGATCTATCAATTTTCCGACAACTTGTGAAGCCATACCGGCCTTTTTATACTCGGGACAAAATATAATTCCCGATTTTCCGTTAAAAAGCGAGTCAGTAACCTCTTGAACGCTGTTGCCAATGCTGGAAATGATTCCCATACCTGTTATAACAACCCTTCTATCTCTCATGATTTTTTTCTCCTTTTTGTTTTTTGTTTTTTTGATAATTAATTGTTTGGTTTATATTTTGTCAATAAAATATCCCAGCTCCAAAATCATCGGTACTTATCTGCATTATAACAAAAAAATTCCAATATTTGCAAATAAATTTAGTTATTGATTAACTCATTTTATGCGTCTCTCCTTGTTTTTTTTATGTGACAAGAAAAGGATAAGTGCGTAAGGTGAGTTATTAATAAAAAAATTAAAAAATAATCATAGCCCATCATAATAATCAAAAAAATTATAGTTTAAGACAATTTTTTTTGACTTCATCACCCATTTTGCGGTATAATAACTAATAATCAAAACACCTAAATTAATTATTCCGGTTTAAGCGAAATAATATAATTTAGCTAATATTAATTTAAAACAAAATAATCATGGAAAATGATTTTCAAAAAACCGTAAATTTAAAAAAGCGCATGCAAAAAGCGCAATCGGCAGATAGTGGAAGAAAAACCGTTAAAAGTTCACAAAAATCCAATTTTGAATCAGTGCCAAACAAGGCAGAAGCAATAGATCAAGTTTTTAATGATAATGACGAGCAAGATAAGCAGGATTTTCAAAAAATAAACCGCCCGGCAAATAACAATGGCGGCGGGAAAAATACAGTCTATAAGCAGATTATTTTTATATTGCTTATAATAATAATTGCTTTTGGATTTTATTTGTTTATCAACAAAAATAAAGAAGTTGAACCAGTTAAAAATGAAAGCAATAAAAATTTTTGGTATTCTATTAAGTTAATAAATGGAGAATTTTATTACGGCCAGATTAAGAATACCGGCGCTGATCCGGTTGTTTTGGAAAATGTTTATTATAATTATGATCAAATAAATTCAGAACAAAATGGAAGCGGAGAAAAAAAAGAAAGCGGGAATTTACGCTTGGTAAAGCGCGGCAAAGAAACTCACGGCCCCGACGGCAGTATGAGCATAGTTCGCACTCAGGTGGTTTATATGGAGCCGTTGCGGGAAGACAGCAAAGTGTTGAAAGCGATATTGGATTATGAAAAATAATTTTGAATTTTGAATTTTGAATTTTGAAATAATTTTGAATGATTAAATTTTGAAACATTCACCCGACAAGCGAGTACAGGCAAAATTGGAATTTATTTCAAAATTCAAAATTTTAAATTCAAAATTTTTTGTTTATGTCAAATAACACAGAAAAAAAACTTAACAAAAATCAACAAAAAGTCGCCAACCATTTAGATGGTCCCGCTTTGGTTGTGGCCGGCGCAGGCACGGGCAAGACTACTGTCTTAATTGAACGTTTGAACAGCTTATTTAAAAAAGGGTACGCGCGGCCGGAAGAAATTTTGCTTTTAACTTTTACGGAAAAAGGCGCCGGTGAAATGGAGGATCGGGCTTTGAAAATTTTGCCTTACGGCTATGTTGATTTATGGGTTAACACTTTTCACGGTTTTACGGAAAGAGTTTTAAAAGAGCATGCCTTGGATATTGGAATCAGTATCAGTTTTAAACTTTTAAGCGATACCGAGCAATGGATAATAATTAAGAAAAATTTGGATAAATTTAATTTGGATTATTATCGGCCTTTGGGAAATCCGAATAAGTTTATTTATGAAATAGTAAAGCATTTTTCCAGGCTTAAAGACGAGAATATTAGTTCTGCCGAGTATTTGGGATATGCGGAAGGATTGCGCGAGGATATGGATGGGATGCTTGGGGGAGGCAACACGCAACACGCGACACGCGACACACGGCAGAAAAGCACAGATGATAAAGAGGCATTCGCGCAAGAGGTAGAAAGAATTAATGAACTTGCCGGTGCTTATCATGTTTATAATCAGTTGTTGCTGGATGAGGAGTATTTGGATTTTGGTGATTTGATTTGTTATACGATTAAGCTTTTTAAAGAGCGGCCGAATATTTTAAGGTATTATCAGGAAAAATTTAAATATATTATGGTAGATGAATTTCAGGATACGAATATGGCGCAGTACGAATTGTTAAGATTGCTTGTCGGAAAAAAGGCCAATTTGATGGCGGTTGGCGATGATAATCAGGCTATCTATAAGTTCAGGGGCGCGTCGCTTTCAAATATTATGCAGTTTAAAGATGATTTTCCCAAGGTCAAAGAAGTGGTTTTGAACGATAATTACCGCTCAGGCCAAGTTATTTTGGATGCGGCATACACTTCCATTCAAAATAATAATCCAAATACTTTGGAAGCAAGATTGGGAATAAGCAAGAAATTGAAATCTTGCTTAAACGAAGCGGGCGAGCTTGAATATAATCATTTTGAATCTTATGGCGAGGAATTGGAATGGATTTCTGAGAAAATTAAAAAGATTTACAGAGAAAAAAAAGAAATCAAATGGTCTGATTTTGCCATATTGACGCGCGCCAATTCAGACGCGGAAAATTTCGTATCTGAGTTGAATCGCAATAAAATTCCCAATACTTTTGTTTCTCTTAAAGGTTTATATTACAAAACAATTGTTTTAGATATTATCGCTTTTTTCAGATTGCTTGATAATTACCATGAGTCAAGCGCGCTTTTTCGGGTTTTAAATATGGAGGCTTTTCAAATTGGCCACGCTGACATCGTGAACATCGGCCGTTTCGCCCGCAGAAAAACCTGGTCATTGTTTGAGGCTTTAAAAAATATCGCGGCAATTCCAGAGCTTGAACCGGAAACTTACAAAAACGCGAATAAACTTATGGCCTTGATTGCTAATTATTCCGCTTACGCGCAAAAGACAATCGTGTCTCGGATTTATGTTAAGTTTATTTATGAATCCGGAATATTGAACGGAAAAGATTTTGACAAGGACAGGGAGTTTTATTCGTATTTAAACCAATTTTATAAAAAAATAAAAGCGTTTGAAGAGAAGGAAACAGGCGCGCGCTTAAAAGATTTTTTGGATTATTTTAATATGGAAATTGAGGCCGGCGAAACAGGAGCTCTGCGTTTGGATTTTGACGATGAAGAAACCGTAAAGATTATGACTATGCATTCCGCCAAGGGGCTTGAATTTGACACAGTGTTTTTGCCGAGCTTGGTGGATAAAAAATTCCCGACAATAAATCGCAAGGAAAAAATAACTATTCCCGACGCGCTGGTAAAAGAAAAATTACCCGAAGGTAAAGAAGTGCATTTGGAAGAAGAACGCAGGCTTTTTTATGTGGCTTTAACGCGCGCGAAAAATAATTTATATTTAACAAGCGCCAAAGATTATGGCGGCAAGCGCGAGAAAAAGCCGTCAGTATTTTTGGAAGAAACCGGCCTGAGCGCTTGCGCGCGAACAGGAAAAACGGTTACTAACGAGCTTATGGGAGCGATTAAAGAATTAAACAGCCCGTTGATTAAAAGACATCATAAATATAATCCGCCGCAAAGGTTTTCTTTTTCACAAGTTGAAGCTTTTTCCAGCTGTCCTTTGCAGTATAAATTTAATTTTATTTTAAAGATTCCGGTTTTACAGAAAGCGGTTTTCATTTTTGGCAGGGTAATGCACAATACTTTGCGGGATTTTTTTATGCCGCTTTTAAGCAATTCAATCCAGGCCGGTTTATTTGACAGTGTTGAAAATAATGCCATTAAAAAAATGGATTATAATGATTTGTTAAAGGCTTTTAATTTAAATTGGCAAAACGACGGTTATGAAAGCAAGGAGGAGCGGGAAAGTTATAAAAAAGAAGGACGCGGGATGCTAAAAAAGATTTTTGAATTTTATGAGAAAGAAGGTTGGCCCGAAGTTGCCTTTATTGAAAAGAATTTTATTATGAAACTTGGCGATTGTATTTTTAAGGGGGCGATTGACAGGGTAGATAAACTTGACGACGGAACTTATGAGATTATTGATTATAAAACCGGCAACCCTAAAGAAAAATTAGCTTTTAAGGATAAGCGGCAATTGATTCTATATGAAATAGCCATGAAAGAGGGTATGGGCGTAAAAGTTTCAAAATTGTCATATTGTTATTTAAAAAACGGCGAAAAAATCAGTTTTGTTTCCAATGAAAAAGAAGAAGAGAAATTAAAAGAAGAATTATTTGCAAGCATAAAAGGCATAATAGCCGGCGAATTTCCGCCAAAACCAAGCATGCTTTGCAATTACTGCGACTTTAACGGGATTTGCGAATTTCGGCAGTAACCTTGATAATCAGTATATTTTATGCTAAAGTAAGAGTAAGTTTAGAAATAGGGGGAATAATATTTTGTTAAATGAGACATCTTATAAAGTCAGAGGTAATGCAAAGTTTTGTGAAAAAAAGCCCTTGCGTAATCCGTAGATTTAGCAAAGGCTACTTTATTTAACAAGTAATATTACACTTTTAATGGATATTGATATTTTTCTGCTAGGTTATTTGCGTCATATAGGAAGCCAATGTCCCAGAATAATACTTTTTCAAGTATTGATCTGTCTGGAGAATTTCTCCATTTTGCATAACACCACTTGAAATAGTTGTTATCTCCAACTGGTCCACCGCCAGCTGCCACAAAATCCATTAAATCCAAAACTGTGAGCACGGCATATATATTTTTATGGTATTGGCTATAAGTTCTGATTTTATGGTTTACAAAATTTAAAGAAATAACAATCACCAAAAAAATCACGAAATAAGCAAAAGTTTTCATTTTATTCTCCTTTTCGATTTTAGTTTATTGGTTAAGCAATATCTTATCAGAGATTTTAATAATAAGCAATAGTAGAGAAGTATTTGTCAAAGCAATGTTTAACTCAAATATTTTAGCTAGCATAAGCAAAAAATAGTAAAAATTTTAGATATCATAAATATTAATAAAATTATTCTTAATTTTTAATTCGTAATTTTTAATTGACCACCGATGACCCTAAAGAAATACCTATTAATAATGAGCATAACAACGGCAATTTGCTGGCTGATTTGGCTATATGTACTTTGGATGATTAATCCGGCGCTAACCAATTGGATTGGGTTTGTTTTGTTTTATTCTTCATTGTTTTTAGCGCTTATAGGCACAGGCGCGATAATTGGTTTTGCGGTTCGTTTTATCGCTTTAAAAAAAGAATTGGCTTTTCGTTTGGTAAAAGAGTCTTTCAGGCAATCGTTTTTATTTGCGTTATTAATAATTATCAGCTTGATATTGTTAAGCCAAAGTTTATTTACTTGGTTGAATTTAATATTATTGATTTTCGGCTTGTCGGTTCTGGAATTTTTTATGTTAAGTTTTACAACATCGGGAAAAAGACCGGCCGCGCCGGGTGCGGAAGAGGGGTCGGTTTAGCTAATTCACCTTTTTCTGTCATCCTGGGGCTTGACTGGAGCGACAGCGGAAGTCAAGAACCCGGGATCCAGGAGTAAGATGCACACACTGTATTTATTTGATATTGTTTATTTGTTTCTCGCTCTCCTGGATTCTAGGTTGCACTTCGCGCCCCTAGAATGACAATGGGGTGGATGGGGAGGCAAAAAAACAAGAGATATAATATTCAAATTCACAAAATTATTCAAATAATCAATCACAAAATATGGAAAAAGAAATACTAAAAATTAAAGAAGAAATACTGGCTAAAGCAAAAAAAATTAAAGATCCTAAGTTTTTGCGTGATTTGGAAACTAAGTATATGGGGCGCAAGGGTGAATTTACAAAAATATTGCGTTCTTTGTCAAAACTTAATGATGAGGATAAGAAAAAAGTTGGACGTTTAGCAAATACCGTTAAGCGGGAAATAGCTTTAGTTTTTACAGAATTAAAAAATACGCTAGAAGGCGGTGAAAAAGGCGAGAGTTTTGTTGACGTAACTTTGCCCGGAATAAAAATGGAGCGCGGACACAAACATCCAATATCGCTTTTGACAAGCGACTTGGAAGATATTTTTACCTCAATGGGTTTTATGGTTCTGGACGGACCGGAGCTGGAAAGTGATTTTTTTAATTTTGAAGCCTTAAATATTCCTAAAACGCATCCGGCAAGAGATATGCAGGATACTTTTTATATTGACAAGCCGAATAAGAACGGCGAATTGGATTTGGTAATGCGCACCCAAACTTCACCGGTTCAAATTCGGGCGATGCGGGAATATGGAGCACCGCTTAAATGCGTTGTTCCTGGAAGGGTATTTCGTAATGAGGCGATTGACGCGGTGCATGATACTACTTTTGATCAATTTGAAGGATTTATGATAGGGGATGATATTTCTTTGTGTAATTTAATTGCGGTTTTAAAAGAAATGCTTTCCGGCGTATTTAAGCAAGAAGTTAAAGTGCGGGTTCGTCCCGGATATTTTCCTTTTGTTGAGCCGGGGATTGAAGTTGATATGAGTTGTACGATTTGCGGCGGTTCCGGGTGCCCAAGTTGTAAGCAGGTCGGCTGGTTGGAAATGATCGGCGCGGGCATGATTCATCCGAAAGTTTTGGAATATGGCGGTATTGATTCAAAAAAATATTCCGGTTTTGCCTTCGGCATGGGCGTAACGCGCTTGGCAATGATGAAATACGGTATTGATGATATTCGCTTGTTTAACGGGTCGGATATGAAGTTTTTAAAACAATTTTAATATGCGTATAGAAATTAAAAAATTCGGTGAAGTTTTAATATCCAGGCCTGCTGGCAGGGAAGCTTTTTTGGCTATGTCGGCTTATTTGCTTAAGGGCTTAGATAAAGACGAAGTAATTGAAATTGATTTTGAAGGAGTGAAAGTATTAACGCCGTCATGGGCGGATGAGGTTATTACAAAATTGGCTGAAAAATTTAAAAATATTAAATTGGTTAATACGGATAATACTACGGTCAAGCGAACTATGGAAACTTTGCGGGAATATTCCGGGTTGAAATTTTAGAATATTTATTAACAACACAAGTATGGAAAAATATTTTTACTTTTGGATTTTTTTTATAGTAGTTAGTGCAATTTGGCATGGCTATAAAAACTATAAAGAAAACAGAAACGCGGGATATAATAAAGTTCATTTTGAAAAGACTGGTCAAAGAATTGCGTTTCATGGCGGATTTGGGGAGACTGTATCATGCACATTTGTTGCATCTTTGGGCCTAATATTTTCGCCAATTTTTTTAGCAATTGAAACAGCAAAATTTATACCAGCTGCTATTGTTTTGTATTTTATAAACCAATAGATAATTATAAATCAGAGTGAATTTAGAAGTAAAAAAATATAAAATATCCATTCGTCGTCCAGCCATGAATGATTGGGCGGGATAGCAAGATAAACTTATGGAAACCAAAAAAATAATAAAATATTGCGAAGATTATTTAAGTGTTGATAAATTTGAAGACTATTGCGTTAACGGCCTTCAGGTTGAGGGCGTGTCAAAAGTAAGCAAGGTTATTACGGGAGTTAGTTTGTCAAAAAAATTAATTAAGGAAGCTATAAAAAAACAAGCCAAAATGATTATGGTTCATCATGGGATATTCGGCAATCAAATAAGCAAGCCGCCGTGTATTAAAGGCGTTGTTAGAAACAGGCTAAAATTACTTTTGGAAAATAATATTAACTTGGCAGGTTTTCATTTGCCATTGGACGCTCATCCTATTATTGGAAATAATATTAGTTTAATAAAATTGCTAAAATTAAAAAAGACAGATGCTATTAATTGTCCTGATTATGGCGAGATTGGGTTTGTCGGCGAGTATAAAGAAGCAATAAAATTTGAAGATTTTTATAATTTAATTTGCGATAAACTGGAAACTCAGCCATATGTAATACCGGCTGGCAAAAAAAATGTGAAAAGAGTTGGCATTATTTCCGGTGGAGCTTCGCCTGATTTTAAGCAAGCAGTTGAATTGGGCGCTGATACTTATTTATGCGGCGATGTACGCGAAGAAGTAGTTGAAGCAGTTAAAGAAACCGGAATAAATTTTATTAACGCCGGACATTATAATACGGAGAAAATGGGAATTCAAAATTTGGGCAAATTAATCGCAAAAAAATTTAAAATTAAAGTTGAATTTGTTGATGTGCCTTGCGATGTGTAAAATAAATATATAGCTTGTTATGTTAAATAAAAATTCTAATTATGCTATTTTGAGTTGTGAATAGTTATAAAGTATTGTTTAAAAATAATAAAAATAATTAATATGTATTTAAGTTTAGATTGGTTAAGAGATTATGTTGATTTTCCAAAGTCTTTAAATCCTGAAGATTTGGGTGACAAATTGACGATGCATACTGTTGAGATAGACAGTGTGGAAAAACAAGCTGAGAAATTTGAGCGCATAGTGCTTGGAAAAATATTGGCAGTAAAACAGCATCCAAACGCGGAACGTTTGCAAATCGCTAAAGTTGATATTGGCAGTGAGAAGATGGATATAGTTTGCGGAGCGCCAAATATTAAGCAGGGACAATTGGTACCGGTAGCATTGCTTGGCGCGGTATTGCCTAATGGCATGGAAATTAAGCAAACGAAAATCAGAGGAGAGGAATCAAACGGTATGTTGTGCGCTGAAGATGAAATCGGGCTGGGCGATGGCCATAGCGGAATAATGATTTTGGAAAACGGCAAAATCGGCCAAAATTTTGCCGATTATTTAAAGCTAAAAGATGTCTTATTTGAAGTTGATAACAAATCAATTACAAATCGTCCGGATTTATGGGGTCATTTTGGCATGGCGCGCGAGGTAAATACTTTTTTAGATTTAAAACCAAATAAAAGTTTTACAAGAATAAACAGCTTAAATGTTAAAAATATTACGCCGGAGAAAGAAGTCATCAAGATTGAAGCAAAAATTGAAAATTATGATTTATGTCCGCGTTATATGGCGCTTGCGATAAGTAATATTAAAATAGAGCAATCTCCGGAATGGATAAAAAAAAGATTAATTGCCGTAGGCATACGGCCGATTAATAATATCATTGATGTAGGCAATTATGTTATGCTTGACTTGGGACAGCCAATGCATGCTTTTGATTTTGATTTTATCGCCTCTAAGAAAAATGAAGAAGGTGGAGAAGTAAGAATCGTCGTGCGAAATGCCAAGCCGGATGAAGAAATGCTTACTTTGGATAATGAAAACAGAAAGTTAAATAAAGAAACATTGCTAATTACAGATGGTAAAAAGCCAATCGCAATCGCCGGTGTTATGGGCGGGGAAAATAGTGGAATAAATAACGATACAGAGACGATTATATTAGAGTCGGCGAATTTTAATGATGCTTCAATAAGAAAAACATCGGCTTTTTTCGGTTTGCGCAGCGAGTCATCCCAGCGGTTTGAAAAATCATTGGATCCGAATTTATGCGAAATTGCTTTGGCAAAAGCAGTGGAGCTTATAAAAAAATTATGCCCTGAGGCAAAAATTGCCAGTAAGGTTGAGGATAATAAAAAATTCAGCCTTAATCAAGGACCGGTTATCTTTGAATTGGATTGGCTGGAAAAGTTTATCGGCCATGACATTAAAGAAGAAAGAATAATAAAAATATTAAGCAAATTAGGTTTTGGCGTTGAAATTAAAAAAGAAAAAGATACAAAAAAGAGTGTTGTCAGTGTGGATATTCCAACTTGGCGGGCGACTAAAGATATTTCAATTAAAGAGGATATTGCCGAAGAAGTCGCGCGTATTTACGGTTATGATAATTTGAATTTTGAAATGCCAAAGGTTAAAATCGGTGTTCCAAAAATAAACAAAGCGCGAGTTTTGGAAAAAAGAATTAGGGATATATTAAGCGCTCAGTCAGCCGCCACGGAAGTTTATAATTATTCATTTGTGGGAGAAGAGCAGTTAAAAAAAATGGGCATTGATTATTCCAATTATATTCGTTTGGCTAATCCGATTTCCCAAAATCATACCATGCTTAGGCAAGGGCTGTCTACTAACATGATCGGTTCAATTATGGTGAATCAGGCCAGACAAAAAGAAATAAGATTATTTGAAATCGGCGGAATTTATATTAATTCCGATGGCAATCTAGATAAAGATGACAAAGGTGAAGAGAAATTGCCATTTCAGGAAAAAAGAGTATGTTTGGCGGTCGCGGAAGATAAATACGCGGATGCCCATAATAATGCCAAAGCCATTATTGGCAGCTTATTGGAAACTCTGGATTTTAAGTTTAATTTTTTGTCTGTTGAAACAGCTTCTAATTGGGCGGATCAAAAAACATCCGCGCAAATTGAAATTGACAAAGAAATAATCGGTTCAATAAATAGGGTTTCAAAAAATGTTAAAAATAAAGTCGGCTTAAAAAAAGAAGCGATAATTTGCGAGTTAAGCCTTAATAAATTATTAGATCTTATTGACAAAAAGGGCGATTTAAAATATCAGGAGATCGCCAAGTATCCGCGTTTAATCCGCGATTTAGCTTTTGTGGTAAATGAAAAAGTGCTGTATAATGATATAAGAGATGAAATTAAAAATTTTCATGAATATGTCAAAGAGGTTGATTTATTTGATGTTTATCAAGGCGAGAAAATCGGTATTGGCAACAAAAATTTGGCTTTTCATGTAGTTTATCAAGCCGGCAAGACTTTGACATCAGAAGAAGTAGATGTTATTCAAAAGAAATTAATTAAAAGATTGGAGGAGAGATTTGAAGCGAAAATACGAGATTATTAATATTGGGATTTTTGTGATGATTGGGATTTTTGGGATTTTTAAGATATATATTTCCCAATAATCCTAACAATCTTAACAATCCCAAAAATCATATATTATGCTTGACACTTCAAAAGACATCCTAAACATTGTTATTGCCGCGTCAGTGGGGATTTTCGCGATTTTCACTTGCTACGCGATTTTTTATTTCGCGCAAATTTTGCGGCAGGGCTTTAAAATCATCAAGGAAATGCGCGATCGTTTGCACACGGTTGACAGTTTAATAAAGACTGTTAAAGACAAAATTGAACATTCAACTTCGCATATAGTTTTGATTGCGGAAGGCGTGAAGAAATTGGTTGAGGTTATCAAAGAACATGTCGATAAGAATGGTAAAAAAAAGGAAAAGTCTAAGAAAGACAATAGTTAAAGACAAAAAGTTTTTAATCCTAATGCTGGAATTTCCGCGGGAGAATTTTAATTTGTATAAGGAGTTGTATTGAAAATTTTTGAAATTATTTATCAAATAAAAAACTACAGAGACACCTCTGTAGTTTTTTATTTGAATTTTTTATTTACTATACCCGCACCCCTTAGCTGAGCATTTAACTCCGTCTTTAGTTTCAATCAATAACGCCTCGCAATCAGGGCATTTTTCTCCTGTGGGTTTGCCCCATAAAGCGGTTTTGCAATCCGGATATTGATCGCAGGCGTAAAATGTTCCGCGACGGCTTTGTTTTTGCACTATTTCGCCTTTGTCGCATGTTGGGCATTTAACGCCGGTTGAGCCTGAATTTTCTTTAATGCTTTTTATGTTTTTACATTTAGGATAAGAGGTACAGGCAAGGAACGGTCCGAAACGGCCGTTTTTAATTGCCATATCAGATCCGCATTTGTCGCATTTTTCATCTTTGTATTTTTCTTCCAATTTTTTAATGTCTTCGCTTTTTTCTTTGCTTGCGCCGTTTTTATCCATGCCTTTGATATTTTTGCAATCAGGAAAAGCCGAGCACGCTAAAAATTTTCCATAGCGGCCGGTTTTAATAATCATTGGCGCGCCGCATTTATCGCATTTTTCGTTTGATTTTTCTTCAGGCATAATATTTTCTTTTTTTAGTGAATTATATTTTTCTTCCAAATTTTTATGGAAGGGTTTATAAAAGTTTTTTATAACCGGCTGCCATTTAATTTTTCCGTCGGCGATTTCATCAAGGTCGGTTTCCATTTGCGCGGTAAATTGAAAGTCCACAATTTGTTGGAAATGGCTGGACAAAAGGTCTATAACCACGAATGATATATCCGTTGGAAACAGTTTTTTATTATCATCGCGATTAACATAATTTCTGGCGATTACGGTTGAGATGGTCGGAGCGTAAGTTGACGGACGGCCAATGCCGTGTTTTTCCAACTCTTTTACCAGTCCGGCATCGGAATAGCGCGCGGGCGGTTTTGTAAAATGCTGTTCCGTGTCCAGTCGTTCTAATTTAAGTTCTTCATTATTACTAACCGCGGGCAGTTCCAGCTCTTTGTTTTTTTCCGGATATATTTTCAGATAACCGTCAAAGCGCAGCACTTGTCCTGTTGAGCGGAATTGATAATCCGTGTTTTTAGCGTCAATATCAATGGTGGTGGCATCCAGCAAGGCCTCGGGCATCTGACCGGCAATGGTTCGTTGCCAAATAAGTTTGTACAATCTGTATTGGTTGTTGTTTAATTTATCTTTTAAAGATTCTGGGTCGCGGCTGGCTTCCGTGGGGCGAATCGCTTCATGCGCTTCTTGCGCGCCTTTTGATTTGGTTTTAAATTTACGCGGTGTTGATAGCGCGTATTTGTTTCCGAGTGTATCATTTAAATAATTTTTAGCGTCAGTAAGAAATTTATTAGATAAATTTAAAGAATCAGTACGCATGTATGTGATTAGTCCGCCGGAATCTCCGCCAAGATCAAGACCTTCATAGAGTTGTTGAGCAATCATCATTGTTTGTTTTGCCGAAAAACCGAGCCAGCGATTGGCGGTTTGCTGCAGGGTTGAGGTTGTAAAAGGCTTTGGCGGATTTTTTTTGGTTTGTTTTTTTCGCGCATCCGCCACAATGTATTTAGCGCCCTCCAGCTCTTTGGTGATTTTACTTGATTGCTCTTTATTTTTTATGCCAAGCTTTTGAACTGTTTTGCCTTCAATTTTATTCAGTTTGGCTTTAATAATTTTTTCCGTTGTTTCGGAACAATAATCATTGTTCCCCGCGGTTTTGTCGTTTAAAATTTTATTCAGATTAGCATCAATAGTCCAATATTCATCCGGCTTAAAAGCTTTGATTTCTTTTTCTCTTTCAACTATCAAGCGAAGCGCCACGCTTTGCACGCGGCCGGCTGATAAACCCCTGGCAACTTTTTTCCAAAGAAAAGGGGATAGTTCATAACCGACTAAACGATCTAGAACACGTCTTGCTTGCTGCGCGTCAACCAGTTTCATGTCAATTTTACGCGGATTTTCCAAAGCTTCAAAAATCGCCGATTTTGTAATTTCATGAAAAACAATCCGTTCGCTTTTGTCTTTGGGAATTTTTAAGGCTTCTTGCAAATGCCACGCGATAGCCTCTCCTTCGCGGTCTTCATCAGTAGCGAGTATAATTTGGTCGGCTTTTTTGGCCAATTCTTTTAATTTATTCAAGTTTTTTCGCGCCTTATCCGGAATAACATATTTGAGCTTAAAATCATTTTCCATGTCAACCCCGATGGTTGATTTTGGCAAATCGCGAACATGCCCGAAAGATGATTCAATTTTATATTTTTTGCCCAAAAACCTGGCAATGGTTTTTGCTTTTGTTGGGGATTCTACGATGACTAAGTTCATAATTTATATCTTTAAATTTTATGATTTTTTTATTATCACTCATCGTTTTTTTGTCATCTCGACCGGAGCGTCAGCGGAGCGGAGAGATCTTTGATATGTGAGTAACATGCAATTTTTATCATTTTTTATGCAAATATTTTTTTAATTTAATCTTTAATTCTGTAATTCACATATTATAGATTTCTCCGCTTCACTTCGCTGTCGCTCCGTTCCGGTCGAAATGACAAAAAAAGTGTTACTTTAATTAGTTATAACTGATTTTACAATTTTTTGCAAGCCATCAAAGTAAAACATACTGCATATTACCCAGATTTTTAATCGCGCCTTTCATTTCCAGAATGATAAGGGTACTGCTAATAGCGGATGTGTTTAATTTTGTCAGGCGGATTAATTCGTCAATATGAATTGCTTCAAGGCTTAAATGCTCTAAGATAATTTTTTCTTCTTCGCTTTCAGCTATTATTTTTTTACCCAAAGGGTGCCCCGCAGGAAATGCCCCTGGGGTGCACTTTGTATTTTCTATATAATTGTTGATATTTTTCAAATCAAGGGTTTCTAAAATATCATCAGCTTTTGTAATCGGTTTAGCGCCTTGTTTTATTAATTCGTTTGGGCCGATTGACATGTCTGAAAATATACTGCCGGGAACGGCAAAGACCTCTCGGTTTTGTTCACAGGCACAGCGGGCAGTTATCAATGCTCCTGATTTTTCAGCTGCTTCAATAACCAAAGTACCGAATGATAAGCCGGATATTATGCGGTTTCTTTGCGGAAAGTTGTATCTTAAGGGTTCGGTGCCTAAAGGAAATTCGGATATAATCGCGCCTCCTTCAGAAATTATTTTTTCCGCTAAATGGCGGTTTGTAAAAGGATAAAAGCTCTGCTTGTCTATGCCTGTGCCGAGAACGGCTATTGTTTTTCCTTTGGCGTTAAGACAGGCTTTATGCGCCAAAGTGTCAATTCCAAGAGCTAAGCCGCTTATGATATTTAAATTATTTTTAGTTAAGTTATAAATAATTTTTTCAATTGCTCGTTCGCCGTAATTCGTGTATTTACGCGTTCCAACAACGCCAATGCTGAAATTATTTATATTGGCAATTGATCCTTTGTAATAAAAAAAATACGGCGGATCATATATTTCTTTTAACAAGCGAGGGTAATCATTATCGGTTATTTTGCAGATTTTAATGTCTTCTTCTTGTATTTTTTCCAGTAATTCGCCGGTATTAATGTTCGCGCGCGCGGCAATAAATTCATCGGCAATATTTTCTTTAATTCCGGACGCTTTGAGTTCATCTAAATTAGCCTTAAAAGCATGCTCAAAAGAAGAAAAATATTTAGAAATTAGTTTCATTTTTCTGGGGCCGAATTTAGGAAAATGATTAAGCGCGATTAAAAATTTTGTGTCATTTGCGAGCATAGAATATAAAAAAGGCTAATTTTAGAAAAAAATAAAAAAATTTAGCCAATAAGTATTGACTTATTTTAGCATTTGTGCTAGTGTTTAATATCGTGTTTGGAAATAAATCAATTAATGGTTATATCGCTATATTGTTATGTTATTAATAAAATCGAACAATACAACAATATAGCAATATAACCATTGATAACGTTAATAAATAAATTACTGTTTGCCGCTAGAATTTTAATGAGAAACGCGCTCCTCCTTGCGCGTTGCTTATTAATCTTTCTTTAGCCGGCAAACAGTAATTTGCGGATTAGTAATTAGTATTCGGATGTCCCGCACGTGTGCCGTTCTACGGTATTCGTAGCGCGGGTTTGCGACTTGTCCCTCCGTAGCTTTAGCGAAGGGGGAAGCGAATAACTTAATAATAGCATAAAAAAATCAAGTCGCCAAAGTACCTGATTTTTTATAAATAGTTTCCAAATTTTTGTCTAGGAGTGACGAAAGTCAAACATCCCTCCTTAGTTTGGCCGGAGTCTTTGCATGAGGCCTAGTGCCACTGCTCCTAGGCAATAATCTGGATGGTATTTTAAAAAATCCCCTCATCGCAGTATCGATGAGGGGATTTTATTTTTGTTTAAAATTGTCTTTGACCACTGATTGCCACTGATGACACTGAATTTCACTGAATATTTTTTCGGTGTTATTCAGAAAAATCAAGTGTTAATCAGTAGTTAAGACAATTTTTATTATCTCACCAATCAAACCATCAATAACCCCCATTTCTTCCTCGCTAAATTTTTGCAATACGTACTTCTCAATCGGCATCTGCTTTGGCTTATTATTTTTTATGCCAATGCGAACGCGCCTAAAGTTTTTAGTTTTTAAATGATCAATAATTGACTGTACGCCCCTGTGTCCGGCAGAGCGGGAATTTGCGGAAATTTTATATTTTCCCGATTCAATATCCAAATCATCATGGATAACAGTCAGAATTTGCGAAAGATCGGAATTTTTTTTCTTAATTAGTCCGATTTTTTTAGGAAGCAATTTATAATAGTTCATAAACAATGCAACAGCTTGTCCTGAATTATTCATAAACGTGAGCGGTTTTATAAAAAAAATGTCATTATGTTTAATAAAATCAATATTAAATTTTTTATCAAATTTCCAAACTAAATTTTCTTTTTTAGCCAAAAAATCCAAAGCTATAAAGCCCGCGTTATGCCGCGTGTTATTATATTTTTCGCCCGGATTGCCCAGGCCGACAATTATTTTCATAGAATTATTTTTATAACACATATCACACAGCACGTAA
>JAGLYP010000006.1 GCA_023132155.1 Candidatus Parcubacteria bacterium | reverse complement strand
TTACGTGCTGTGTGATATGTGTTATGTGTTGTGTGTTTCCCATGTATCAGCCGGCTTTTTTCAATAATAATCGTGATAGGCACGCCTTTGAATCCGAATTTTTCCCGCAAGCGGTTTTCTATGAAGCGCACATAAGAAAAATGAATAGTATCTTTGGCGCCGATTTTGATTTTAAACTTGGGCGGCGCTGAACGGATTTGTTTCAAGCTGTATATATAGGGATGTTTCGTGCCTTTGGCTTTTTTAGGGGCATGTTTTTTAACGATTTTATTTAAAAATTTGCTTAAAGCGTTTTCACTGATCTCCGTATGGTAATTTTCATTGATTTCCAGGATTAAATCCGGAATTTTTTTGATTTTTGTTCCATCAAGGGCGGAACAAAAAATAATCGGAGTCCATGTGGCAAAAGGCAGATCGGCATAGATTGCCTTGGTATATTTTTTTGTGTCTTTTTCTTCAATTAAGTCCCATTTGTTAGCGACGATAATAAGTCCGTTTTTACGCTTGCTTATTTCTTCAAAAAGTTTTGATTCCTGGTGTGTGATACCGGCGTCTATGTCCACAACCAATAAGCTTATGTCAGATTGGCTTATGGCGCGCAAAGATTGCGCGATACCTGATTTTTCCAAAGTTTTTTCCAGTTTTATTTTTTTGGTGTTTTTTTGTCCGCTTTTGCTGATTCCCGCGGTATCAATAATTTCAATTAAAGAATCGTTATATTTAATTAATGCGTTTTTTGATTCTCTTGTTGTGTGAGCTTGCGGACTGACAATCATGCGATTTTCTCCAATAAGCGCGTTTAATAGGCTGGATTTGCCTACATTGGGTTTTCCGATAATTGATACTTTGATTATTGATTTTTTTTCAACAAGCGCTTCTTCACTTTTCTTTTTAATTTTATTTTTTGGCAGTTTGCTGACTATCGTGTCTAAAAGATCTCCGGTTCCGGAGCCGTTGGCCGCGGAAATTAAAATTGGTTCTCCAAGATTCAGTTTATTAAATTCCGCTGTTTCTTTTCTTATTTCGGGACTGTCAACTTTGTTAACCGCCAATATTATTTCAACGTTTTTTTTAAAAGATGTTTTTTTAATTTTTTTTAATTTTAAAGCCATTTCTTTGTCTTGCGGAAGCAGACCCGCGCGCGCGTCTGTTAAAAAAAGAATTAAATCAGCTTTGTTTAAAAAGTCGCGAGCTTGCTGTTGGACTTTAATATCTATATCAGCAGAGCGGCGATTTTGTTTTTGTTTTTTTTGATTTGCCAAAAGAAAACCGAAGTCAAGCAAGCCGCCGGTGTCAACCAAATCAAAGCTCGCGCGCTGCCAATCAACAGTACCGATATTGCTGTCTCTGGTTGTGCCTTCAATTTTTGACACTAGGGCGGATTTTTTTTCAGTTAAACAATTAAAAAGAGTTGACTTGCCAACATTGGTTCTGCCGAATATTACCACTAGCGGATTGTTTGTTTGGTTCATAAGTTGATGTAAATTATAATTTTTGCTAAAGCGCCTAAAGCCCTGTCAGGCCTTTGGCCTGACAGGGCTTTAGGCGCTACGCATTTGCTAATTTTTTTATTTTCGCCAAATTATTCTTCAATATTTTTTTCACCGGAGTTGGTTTGATCCGCATTTTGCCCGAGGATTAAAATAAAATCGGGTTGGATCGGATTGTTTTCACTGCTGATTTCCATGCTTATTTCTTCAATTAGCCAGTCCGGCAAGCCAAAGGAAACATTGGCCTCAACCGCTTCTTTTAGTATGCTTAATGATTTGGCTTTTTCGCCGTATGTAAGATCATAAATAACTGATTTTTGAAAATTTTGCCGGCTTGAATTACCGATGCGAACGACAATAAAGCCGAGCTTTTCAACGTCAAGAGCTGTTTTAGATGCCAGGCCGTTTACCCATGTGCCGTTTCTAACTTCAATTGTCGCTCTTTCCTTGGAAACTTTTATTTTTACTTCTTCAGGCGCGTCAGAAAAAACATTGTTAATAAAATATTGGATTTCAGCAAAGTCGCCGCTGTGAGGGCTTAGAATGTAGGCGCCTTGCTCGGAAATGGATTCAGTTAAAAGGCCGTTAGGGGAATTGTCCAGTACTTTGTTGGTAATTTTTCCTTTTTCAACTTCATTAAACATGTCCCATAGCTTGACAATTTCCCAGATTTTAAAATTAGTGCTGATGTGGTCTTGAAAATTTTCGATAATATCAAAAATCATTTTTGGCTTTAAAAGATTTCTAGAGTCAAGCAATTTGTCTTTGATTGCCATGATTATATTTTGTTGTCTTTTAGCGCGGGCAAAGTCCGAACCCTCGCCATTTATGCCGTGCCTGGAGCGAGCGTATTTTAGCGCCAAATCGCCATCCATAATTTGCCGCCCTTTTTCAATATGCAAATGTTCAAAGCGCGATTCATAATCTTCGTCATCTTCTTTGCCGCTTATCGGATAGCGGTAGTCGTCTAAATCATTTTCAACGTAAACTTCCACTCCTCCAAGTTTGTTAACTAAATTGACAAAAGCTTCAAAGTCAACCCGAAAATAATAATCAATTGGAATATTTAAAATATCGCCCAAGGCTTGGCTGATTGCCATTCCGCCCGAATCAGGCTGCTTCATTTCCGCGTAAGCGTTAATTGAATTTATTTTTTGCAATCTATCGCCGTCTTCAATCGGAATTGCCAAGTCGCGCGGAATTGACACAAGCACGACTTTTTTAGTTGAAGGCTCAAGGCTTGCTAAAATTATTGTGTCAGTCAAGTAGCCGCCTTCGTGCTGTTTGCCGCCCATGCCCAAAAGCAGAATGTTTACGCGATCAACATTTTCTCCCTTAATCGTTCGGTCGGCGCTTTCGGCAAGGTGTTTGATTTGTTTGATTATAGGCAGTTTATAAAACCAGAAATCAAGGCTTTGTTTGGAAACCAGAATTTGGCTGGAAAAGACAGCCGTGCACGTAAAAAGAAAAATAAACAGGTAAATAAAAGGTTTTAAAATTTTTTTTGAACTTTTTTTTACTTTTTTATCTTCTTTTTCTAAAAGAGGCGTATCTTTTATTTGTGTTTTTTTTAAATTTATTTTTTCAGTTGTTTCCCGCATGTTTTAAAAATATAAAAATCCTGTTTTTTTTGACCGGATATATTAATGGTTTAAAATTTAATAAAATTCTCTTAAATTATAACTAAAATTGTAAAAAAAAACAAGGACTTGATTTTTTTTTATAATAATGCTATTGTGTAAATATTAAAAATAAAAAATAAAATAAACTAAAAGCATTTTTTAGGCAAGTAATTTTGCCTATTTTTTAGATTTGTCAAAATAACTTTTGTTTTATTTTTTTGCGCATCCCATGCTAAAAAATTTTTTTTCATTTGTATTTGAACTGATAAAAATCGTTGTAATCTCTTTAGTGATAATTATTCCGATTAGATATTTTTTAATTCAGCCTTTTTACGTGAAAGGCGCGTCAATGGAACCGAATTTTCATGATCATGAATATTTGATAATTGATGAAATCACTTATCGTTTTAATGAGCCTGTTCGCGGGGATATAATTGTTTTTCGCTATCCAAGAAATCCGCAGGAATTTTTTATCAAGCGTTTAATCGGCTTGCCCGATGAAAAGGTGCAAATTCTTGACGGTAATGTAACGATTTTTAATTCTGAAAATCCTGAAGGGGTGATTTTGGATGAATATTATCTGTCGGAAGATATGAAAACTTATGGTTTGTCAGAAGAAAAAGTTGAATTGGAGGAGGATGAATATTTTGTTTTGGGAGATAATCGCAATTCCAGCAAGGATTCACGCAGTTTCGGGCCGGTGAATGAAAGCTATATTACCGGAAGAGTAATCCTTAGGGGCTGGCCTTTTAATCGTATTGAATTATTTAAAGCTCCTGAGTATAGTTTTTAATTACGTAAAAAAATTTTAATATTTTTTGTAGTATTTGGATAAAATTTGTAGCATTTGCATTATAAACATTTATAATATAATTCAAATACTACAAATAAATATCCGAATATTACAAATTGATAATATTGTTAATTATTATGCCTAAAAAAATGAGCGTAAAAAAAACAAAAGATGTTTTTAGAGTTAAAAGAAATAATCGTTTTTCACGCCTAAGAGGAATGAAAGATGTTTTGTTTGATGAATATAAATATTGGGATTTAATTGTTCGTAAAGCTATTGATTTGGCTGATTTTTACGGTTTTCGCAGAATTGAAACTCCGATTTTGGAAAAATTAAATTTATATGAAAGATCAACCGGCCAAGACACTGATATTGTTTCAAAAGAAATGTATTCTTTTATTGATAAAAGCGGAGACAAAATCACGCTTAGGCCGGAAGCGACCCCGGGAATAGCGCGCGCGTATATTGAACACGGATTATTTAATAAGCCTCAGCCGGTAAAAATTTTTCAGCTAGGTCCGTTATTCAGGCATGAGAAGCCGCAATCAGGACGTTCGCGCCAGCATAGCCAGTTTAACTTGGATATTTACGGAGAAGAATCGCCGGTAGCCGATATGCAATTAATTTTGATTGCTTATAATTTTTATAAAGAACTGCAAATTGACGTACAAGTGCAGATAAACAGCATTGGCTGCAAGGAATGCCGTGATGAATATATAAAAAAATTAATTGATTTTTATAAAGAACGAGGGAAACGCTCAAAACTTTGCAATGATTGCAAAAAAAGATTTTTAAAGAATCCTTTACGCCTTTTGGATTGCAAGGAAAAAGATTGTATTGAGGTGCGCGAAGATGCTCCCCAAATTGTTGACTCCTTATGCGATGCTTGCCGCGAGCATTTTATCAGGGTCTTGGAATATTTAGATGAATTGGACGTGCCATATAATTTAGATCCGTTTTTAGTCAGAGGCTTGGATTATTACAGCAGGACAGTATTTGAAATTGTTTCCGTTGAAGAGGATGGTGAAGGTGACAATACTTTCTTAAGGCAATCTTCTTTGGGCGGCGGCGGCCGTTATGATGATTTAATTGAAGCGCTGGGCGGCAGACCAACGCCGGCGTGCGGGTTTGGCCTTGGAATAGAAAGAACCATTTTAAAAATAAAAGAAAAAAATATTCCTTTAAACATGGAGAAAAAGGATTTTATATTTTTAGCGCAATTAGGCGATCAAGCAAGAAGAAAAATGTTCATTTTATTTGAGGAAATGAGAAGATCCGGCTATCAAGTAAGGCAGGCATTCACTAAAGACAGCTTAAAAGCGCAATTAGAAGCGGCTAATAGAATGGGCGCGAAATATAGTTTGATTTTAGGACAGAAAGAATTATTAGACGGAACTATTATTGTGCGCGATATGGAATCAGGCACGCAGGAGGTGATTGACTATAAAAAAATATATTCAGATATTAATAAGAGATTAGAAACGGGAAAAGAAGAAAAAAATTAATTTACAATAATTTCTAGAAAGGAAGGTGTTTACGTGGTAGAATTTAAAAGAAAAAAGGGGGAGAATTTTGAAAGCTTTTTAAGAAGATTTAATAGAACTTTGATTAAAAGCCGAAAATTAAATGAAGTTCGCAAGCGAAAATATTTAACCTCAAAAAAGAATAAAAGCCGGCAAAAAGAATACGCGCTGGTTAGCCGCAAGTTACGCGAGAAAAAAGATTTTTTGCGGAAAACCGGCAAGCTCAAAGATGAACCTCGCGGAAGATGGTAATTTATTTTTGGTTTTTTATGGCGAAGGAGTATAATAATAAAATGTATGTCTAATTTTAATAATAAAATTTTAAACGATTTAAAACAGGCAATGATTGGAAAGCAAAAATTAAAACTTTCTGTTTTGCGAATGTTGATTGCGTCTTTGAAGAATAAAAAAATTTTTTTAGGAAACGGCGGTAAAGGCGATTTAAGCGAGGAGCAGATTATTGAAGTTATTGCCGGTGAAATCAAAAAAAGAAAAGATTCAATTACCGCGTATAAAGAAGGCGGCCGCGATGAATTAGCGGACAAAGAGCGTGAAGAAATAAAAATACTTGGCAAATATATGCCTGAGCAAATAAGTGAAGAGGAATTGGAAAAAGAAATAAAAGAAATAATTTCCGGTTTGGGCAAGGTAAGCGCGAAAGATTTCGGGCGGGTAATGGGAGCGGTTATGCCAAAGCTCAAAGGCAGAACGGACGGCAACGCGGTTAAGGCGATTGTTAAAAAGATTTTAGATTAATTGAAATTTTATTTTAAAAAATGCTGGATTTTATTCCAGTATTTTTTTGTTAAAAATTGTTAAATTATTAAACTGTTGAATAATTTAGCAATGCAACAATTCAGTCTATATCCCCGGAATAATCCTTTTTAATTGTTCCAGGCGGGAAGCTTTTGTGGCTTGATTGATTTTTTCTTTGGCGCGATGAGTTTTTACGAATTTTAGCCAATCGCGATTCGGCCCTTTGCGTTTTTTATCAATAATAATTTCCACTGAATCGCCATTTTTCAATGGCTGGTCAAGTGAGACCATAATATTGTTAACCAGCGCGGCTATTGCTTTGTTTCCGATTTCAGTATGAATGGCATAGGCAAAATCAATCGGCGTGGATTTTTCCGGAAGATCAAAAACATCGCAGCGCGGAGAAAAAATAAAAATTCTATCTTTAAAAACGTCAAGTTTTATTTTTTGAATGAATTCATTAGTGTTTTTTGCTTCGCGTTGAATGTTCAATATGTCCTGAATCCAGCGAGGCTGTTTTGATTGTTTGATATCTGAACCCCCCATTTGCTTGTAGTGCCAATGCGCCGCTATACCGTATAGTGATTTTTCGTGCATTTCTTTAGTGCGAATTTGAAATTCGGTTGCCTTGTTTTCCGGACCGAAAACAGTAGTATGCAGGGAGCTATAGCCGTTCGGTTTGGGAACGGCAATGTAATCTTTTATTCTTCCGGCTTTGGGTTTCCATAAAGTATGAATGATGCCAAGTGTTTTGTAGCAATCCTGAATGGTGGGAACAATTACCCTTAGCGCGAAAACATCATAAATTTCATCAAATTTTCTTTCTTTTTTTTGAATTTTTTTGTATATGCTATAAAGATGTTTAAAGCGCCCTTTTATCGTAAAATTAATATTTTCATTTTTTAATTTTTGGCCTAAAATATTTTTTACTTTTTGCGTATATTTATTGCGCTCAACTTTTTTTTCTACCTCGTATTTGTATTCCAATTTTTTATATTCTTCCGGATAGAGATGCTTAAAACAGATGTCTTCCATTTGCCATTTTAGCCGCCAGATTCCCAATATTCCGGCTATTGGAGCGTAAATTTCCATTGTTTCCCTGGCAATGCGCAGGCGTTTGTCTTCAGGAAGAGCGTCAAGCGTGCGCAAGTTATGCAAACGATCGCAAAATTTTATCAGAATAACGCGCAAATCTTTAGCCATAGCGAGGAACATTTTTCGTAAAGATTCGCGATAGCGTTCAACGCCGCGGTATTTAATTTTGCTTAGTTTGGTAATTCCTTCCACCAAAAAACCGATTTCATTACCGAATTTTTTTTTTACATCTTCAAGGGTACGCTCTGTGTCTTCGGGAACATCATGCAAAATTCCGGCGATAACCGTATTTAAATCAGCCTTGATTTGCGCTAAAACAAAAGCGGTGTGCAGGCTATGCTGAATATACGGTTCGCCGGTTTTTCTTTTTTGGGCGCCATGGGCTTTATTGGCAAAATCATAAGCCAGCTTTAATAATTCAATATCAGCTTTAGGGTCATTTTCTTTTACTTTGTTGATGATTTGTTCTATGGTCATAGAATAAGTTAAAAGTTGAAAAGTATATATTTAATTTGTGCTTTATTTGAGTTTTATGTTATAATAGTATTATAAAACTGTGGATTAGTCAAAGTATTTTTTATTTTTTTGTTTTATATTAAAATACTCCCCATGCGATTTAAAAAAAATAAAATAATAATAAGCTGTTTTTTAACTGCCTTGTTTTTAGGGGCGGTTTTTTTTGTTGATTTAAATGATGTTTCAGCGCAAGAGATTGGAATGAATTACGCGGAGAACTTGGATTTGCCAAGTCCCGCTGAAAAAGATATTAGAGTTGTCCTTGTTGAAATTGTGCGATATTTTATTACCTTTTTGGGAATTATTGCCGTGGCAATGGTAATGTATTCCGGTTTTTTATGGATGACCTCAAATGGCGAACCGGAGAAAGTTGCCAAAGCCAAAAGAACTTTGATTAATTCAATTATTGGCCTAATTATTATAATTTCAGCTTTCGCGATTGTTACGTTTATTATTAATTTAATAGGCGACGGAATGTCGGGCGGCAGCGGCAGCAGCAGGAGATCTGGAGATGTTGGCGGTTTAGGAGTTTTTGGCGCATGCGCGATTGAGAGCGTTTATCCGGAGCCCTATCAGAAAGATGTGCCGCGCAATACTTCAATTGTGGTTACTTTTATTGAAGAAGTTGATGAAGTATCAATCATTAGCGGCGGCAATATTATTGATGACGGAAGGATAAAGATATATATGGCAGGTGATGAAGCGAATTATTTGGCAGAAGTCAAAGCCGCTAATCTGGATAATAAAACCTTTATTTTTCAGCCGGTTAATTTATTGGGTTCACCTTCGGAGAATATAGATTATTATGTTTATTTATCAAATGATATCCAAAAATTAAATGAAGCAGAGGGTGTATTTGAAGATTGCGGGATTGATAAATTCGCGGAATGGACTTTTGAGGTAAGCAATAAAGTGGATATAACTCCTCCGCAAGTTAAGGCTGGCGGAATTTTTCCCGGTCCGGATAATGAACAAGATATAATAACTGAAATTCTTGCCGAAAAAGCCAGCGGGGAGATAACCGTATTGGGTGCTCCGGTAGGTAAAGAATTTTCCGCTTTTACAAATTTGGAGGGAGTAAAAAGCGCCAGCTTAAGTGATTTCAATATTTATTCCACGGCAGAGGGCGCTTTGCTGTTAGCAGTGCAGGGTGACGGTGTAACCGTAAAACTGGAAAATTCAAGCACAGGCGTTAGTTTGGGGGCGGTTGATATAATTGGCGATAAGATTATATTTTCAAATTTTTTCACTTTAACATTGGCGGCAAGTGAAATTTTTGAAGCTGGAGATTCATGGACTGTTGATGCCGGCGCTTATATTGCCGGAGACACTTTGAGCGTAGGAATAAAAACTTACGCTTTTGGCGAGGACGGCGATATCACGATTGGAACAACAGATGAAACCGCGCAGAATATCGCCAATGTTTTAAACAGCCATCCGGACGTTGCCGCGACAGTCGGCGCTAATGTTGTTAGCGTGAAGGCAAGAGAAGCCGGCGCGGCCGGCAATAGCATAATATTAAGTTCAAGCGATAATGATAAAATTAGAATTACAAAAGAAATGGCCGGCGGCCGCGCCGCGGGAGAAGAAGTGGAAAAAATAGGCAGAGAAGATAAGCCGAGAAACGCCGTAATCCAAATTGAATTTAACGAAGCCATAAATCCCATATCTGTTTCCGGCTTGGCTTTTGACGTAAAAAATAAAATAAATGTGGAGTGTTTATCGGGAGATGATTGCGTTGCGGCTAATGACGGTTATTTCGCGTGTGATACTGACAATGACAGCGTTGAAGATGAAGTTTGTTTACATGGGAAATTTGTCTTAGCTCCCGGCTATAAGACGGCTGAATTTATTTCCGGTAATGTTTGCGGAGTGAACGGTTGCGGGGAAAAAATTTATTGTCTGCCTGCTAGAAGCAATTTGCGAATTAACGTAAACGCGGCGTCATTCGCGAATTGTTCTTCCGGCGAAATAAATTGCGGCGCTAAGCCGCCGTATGTGAATTGTATTGATGATATTTGCAAAAATGACGCGAACGAAAATTATCCGCTAAGCTCTTTAAATTCAAACGGTATAATTGATATGGCTTTAAATTCATTAGACGGCGATCGCAATGATTTGGCCGAAGGTCCGCGTTCGCAAAGCGGCGCGGCCGCCTATAATGAAAATGATTTATTGGGTCTTTGCAACGGCGGTGATAATAATGGCCGGCTTTGTACGGATGATAACAAAGTGACTGTTTGCGGCGATGACATTGATTGTAAATCAGGCGGAGTACTGGCTTCATCCGTAGCACATCTTCAAAATATTCAAGGCGATGATTACGCGTGGTCTTTTTATATTAGCAATTCTATTAAATCAAGCGCTCCGGTAATTAATGAAATTGTTCCCGGGCATAGCGAAGAAGATGTGTCTTTAACAAAACCGATGAAAATTACATTTGACGGATTAATGATGAACACCAGTTTGCGCACGGGGCAGACTAATATTTTTAACGGAGTAGAAACTGTTACTCATAGAGGAATTAATTTGCGCAGTTTAAATAATCGCGTTGTCGGGTATTGGCTGTCAAGCGCCAATATTGACGAACCTGTTGACGGCGAGCCGGATTTAACAATTACTGAAATTCGGCATTCAACATTTCCTGATTTTACAACTTATCGCGCGCAGGTTGGTTCGGGCGTAAGAGATATTTATCAAAATTGTTTTAAGCCAAGCGCTGGTCCTTTATGCGCGCCTAATAGCGCTTCGCCTTCTTGCTGTCCGAACGGCGCGGCGATTAACGCGGTTGATGGTGATGGGTTGGATGGTGAGGGAAATTGTGAATAATTGTCTTAACCACTGATTTGCACTGATGACACTGAATTTCACTGAATATTTAATAATCAGTGCAATTCAGGAAAATCATGTGTAAATCAGTGGTTAAGACAATAATTTTAAATGAAAAACAAATTAATAAAATTCAGCATTTTTATAGTAATCACACTGGCTTTGTCCACGGCAGTCAATTTTGCTTTGGCGCAGGATATCGGTGTTAATTATGCCGGGAATTTGGGGTTGCAAGCGGCCAGTGAAACTGATATTAGAACTCTTATTGTCAATATTATTCGCTATGCTTTAACCTTTTTGGGAATTATCGCGGTGGTAATGATAATGTACGGCGGTTTTATATGGATGACATCAAACGGCCAGCCGGACAGGGTTCAAAAAGCAAAAAATATTTTAATTGCCGCGGCAATCGGCCTGATTATTGTTATTTCAGCTTTCGCGATTGTAACATTTATAGTGAGTATAACCGGTGATACTTTAGAAGGCTCTTGTACCGTTGGCGATCCGCCAAAATTATGCGGTTGTCAGGATATGGGAACAAAGATTTGCCAGGCGGATGGCACTTGGAGCGATTGTTCGGCTGATTGTGATTATGCCGGCGGACAAAAATGCTGCGCTTGGGGTTGTGATATTTCATGTTTGACACCTCCGGAATTTAAAATCAATAGTACAATTCCCGATGATGGAGAGGGAAACGCGATTAGAAATACAAAAATTATTTTTAATTTTAACAGAAGAGTGGATGAAGCTGATTTTACGGATGATAAATTTTTGGTTGAAGATATTGATAGCGGCAGCCCGATTGTCGGCGGAAGAGTGGTTGATGGCAAGCGGATAATTTTTACGCCTGAAGCTGGGTGCGGGGAAAATGATTGCGGAGCCGTTAATTGTTTTGTCGCGGGCCAACGCGTGCGGGTAACAGCGGAAAACGGCGCTGGCGGCATATTGAGCGCTGGCGGAATAGAGTTAACTTGTCCTTTTACGGGCTGCATTATTGAATTTACGGTTGGCAATATAATAGATTGCCAAGATCCGGAAGTAAGCCTTGATTTTAACCAAATATGCGCGATTAATAATAATGAATTATACGCGATTGCTTCTGATGATTCCGGTTTGAGCAACTTGGAATTTTTTGTGGATGGCAGTTCTCTTTTAGATGATTCAAATCCGATTTCGTTTGGCGGAGATTTGTCAGTTAATACTCGTAGCTCAGATAATCCGGTTTGGTGGGACGCAAGCGGAATTGATGTCGGTACGCCCGTAACAATCAGGGTTGACGCGGACGACATAGATAACCATTCCGGCAGTGATAGCAAAACGTTCAGATTGCGTCCGGACCATTGCTGTAATGATATGTTGGATGTTGATAAAGGCGAAGAAGGCGTTGATTGCGGAGGGCCTTGCGCCGGATGCGAAGGCGCGGCATGCGGAATAAGCCTTTTTGAAAGTTGTAGCGCCGCTGATAATACGAATTGCGATGATTCGCTTTGCGCTTCCGGCTTGTGCGCCTGTACGAGTTTTGAGACTGACACGGAATGCGGTGAAGCCGGATATAGCGGCGGAATTAAAAATTGCTGTATTTGCCAAGACGCGCCGATAATTGATTATATATCGCCAATGGGCGGTTTTTGTTCTTCTTCTACGGATGTTTATTGCGGAGATGATGACACGATTTGCGATGATATTGTTTTAGGCGACATTTGCGATGTTGAAACTGCTAACGCTTCGCAAGGTTCTTTGGTAACGATTGGCGGACGTTATTTTGGAGAGTATGATCTGCTGGCAAGCAAAGTTGAATTTGACGGGGTGTCCGCGCAGTTAGCCGATACGGTAAACGCGGCTTGTATAGATAATTGGCTGACTAATCAGATTATTGTTGTTTTACCTAATGGTTTGCCTGATAACCCAATTGTCAGGGTTACTACTAACAGTGGATATTATGACACAAGCGACGATGATCGCGGAAGTAAAATAAAATTTGTTGTAAACAGTATTGAGCGTCCCGGTTTATGCAAGTTAAAAAATACGCTTACAGGCGATAATAACGGCGTTTTTGAGGATGAATTGGAATTTCAAGGTATAAATTTAAATAATAACTCAGCATATTTTGGTAGTTATAGTTCTAACGTAGCCGGAATAAATTCTATTTTTGGAAATTTAAGCGGAACTTCATTGGTTCCGAATTTAAACAAAACCGGAAAAATAACCGTGTTTTCTCAGGAAAATACAGACAAGATAAATAGTAATTATTTAGAGTTTATTAAAAAAGCGGAAACAGACCCGGGGCCTTATATTCTTTCTTTTACTCCTAAAGAGGGCTCTGCCGGCCAATATATTACGATTATGGGCGGAGGTTTTGGCAGTTCGCAAGGCGGATCAAAGGTGTATTTTGATTTGAATCCAAGCGATAATGACAGCGGCGATAGCAATGATTATGGAACTTTAGCTTCTTTTGATTTTCCTGATATTTGTTCGGATTATCTTTGGAGTGATAATCAAATATTAGTAAAAGTATCTGATGGTTTGCCGGATGACAAAAAAAATTATTTTATTGTTATTGATTTGCCGGAATTGGACGAGCCCATTGATACCGGTGATGATTTCCATACCGGTCCGGTAGCTGATCCGCGATTTTTTTATGATAGTGATTTGCCGCTTGCTCCCAGCCTTTGTAAGATTGACCCGGTACGCGGGCCGAATAATAGTGAAATCAGCTTTTGGGGCGAATATTTCGGCGGATATAATCCGGATGGAAGTTCAAAAATTATTTTTTATAATGAAAAAATTCAATCAGGCCCCTTGGCATCTGATGGAATTATATCTTGGGAAACAGGTGATGATGTTGATGAAATCAGAACAGCAGTTCATAGCGAAGCGGTCACAGGTCCCGTAGCTATAGTAAAAAACGGAAACTTAAAAGGCAATAGTTTAAATTTTAATATAGGGGAATGCGATGATAATATTGATTGTGATAATGGCGGAGTAGCAGGTGTCTGCTGTCCTGCCGATAGCACGGAAGCCGGGCGTTGCGCTATTGATAAAAATACAGATGGAAAGATTGATATTATGGATTGTTATATTAGTTTGTCGTCGTCGGTTTATGAATGGGAATTTACATCAGGCGATGGCGGAGGCGGTTTGGGTGATCCGTGTAAAGATGATGGAGCCGCTTCTGGTTGTCCTGAAAATCCTGAATGTAGCGCGGAATATTTTTGTGATCCAAACACTTGTACTTGCCAGCAATCTTGCGATAGCGATTTAACTAATGATGAATGTGATGCCAGCGATGAAATGTGCTCCTCTATAGGACCGGATTGGATTTGCAGCATTCCTGATGGATGTGTTTGTGTTGAAGATAAAGATCCTGGCGACAGTTGTCAAGGAGAATCCATGCGTACAAATACTTGCGATCCCGACCCATGTCCGAATTCCCCCGGTTTATGTTCTCCTTTTTCGGGAGAAGAAGGAGTTGATAGCGGGATTCCTTGCGGAGATGATTCATGCGTCATGATCGGGTGCGGTACGTCAACTTGTTCTTATGATATTTTAACGGATAAATGTTATAATGAATTAATTTTATGTTCAAAGACTGTTTCTGATATTTTTGGAAACGATGTGAAGGCTTACTGCGCGAGCTATGGGGATCCGGCTGAAAATCGCTGGCATATAAATACTGGCGCCAGCTGTCCTACTATTGACTGGTTTAATATAGGAAATAACAGATGCGTGCAAGCGGGAGACGAGGGTATATGCGAATTATGCCCATTAGGGCTTAATTGTTTGGATATTAACGGTGATAACAGCGGAGAATGCGTATCGCCTTTTAATATTTGCCCAAGCGGGCATAATTGTGAGGACGGTTCTTGTGTTAAGGCCGATGGCGCAAGTTGTGAGTGCTGTTGCCGAAATCCCGGAACAGGAGAGTATGATGTTCGGGACTGTTGTGTGCCTTTGGAATGTAAAGGAAATTGCGGCAGCGATAGGGTTGTGAGTGAGGATGAGGATAAATATGGCTATTGCACGGGTTGTCGCGTAGAGAATCCTGACGACACTCCGAATTATGATTTATCTGATCAAGCCTGCAATTGCGAAGGAACAACTGGAAAATTTTGCGATGTAGATTATGAAATTGACGGAATTAAAGTAGGGGCTTGTAAGGATTGCGCTCAGTTGGAAATGGACGCTGTTGAATGTTCTAATCACTCAACAGTATGCTGTGTTGACGGCATGAACGAAAATTATTGCCGCGGAATCGGAGAAGGAGATTCTTTTAATAGCAGCTTGCTTGAATATTGCGCGTATTATAATTGCGCTGAGCCGGATCATGATTCATGCGATATTAGACCGCAAACAAGCGGAGATTATAATGTTATTAGCGATTGCGAAGAGTCTTGCACGGGAAATACATCAGATAATTTAGGCGAAAAATGCGAATATGACAGAATAGAAAAAGAGGATCATTGTTATATTGATGTTTGCCCTAATCCTTTCGGCTGTATTAATGAAGACGGATCCGGTCCGTCTTTTCCTGATTATTGCGGAGTTTGTTGTTGTGATCCGGGTGCGGCTGAAGACCAATGCCAGTTAGCAGGCTATCCCAGCTTAAATTGCATGGCAGACGCTGAACCATGCGGCGGAAACAATAGGGGTTTGTGCTGCGGCTGTTCTATTGACACTGATTGTTCAATCGGCATCCCTTCCGGAGTGGGCTGCGGAAGTGACACTTGTTGCCGCGCTCGTCCGCAAGTTGAGTCTCACATCCCAGGAGATATAGGCAGGGAGATTTGCCGCAACGCGGAAATTGTTGTTAATTTTAATCAAAAAATGGATACAGGCAGTTTTAAAGGCAATGTAATTTTAGTAGGTGATTATGGATTTGAGCAATGTCCGGAAGGTACTGAATATTTAGCGTTTGACGGCAGACGATATGTTGAGAAGAATTTTGCGGCCAAGCTTTTTTTAAGGACAAAACACGCGCTTAAAAAAGTTTTTAAATATTTTTATTCCACTGATGGCGTTTACGCGTATGACGTTGTTACGGACGGCCATAATTTTTGCGCTGTTCCCGGGCAAACAAGCGGATATAATGATGCCGCCGGCAGAGGCATATTGCGCCTTAAGCCGCGCCAGCTTTTGGATGGCGATAGAATTTATTACGTGATTATTAAAGGCGATGAAAATTTAAGCGATGAAAGAAGCGAAGGTGTTAAAAATATTTGGGGAATCGGCATGAATGGCGGAATGAGCGAAACGTTTAATGGAATTTTTTACGCTAATGCTCATATTTTTTCTTTTGAAACTTTATCGGAACAAGCGGAAAATAACGGAGTTTGCGAAGTTGACCGCATTGGCGTGGAACCTGCATCATACCTTTTTCAAACAACTGTTAATAATCAAACTGATGATGATCCGGCAGACGCTGATATTTATGATAGCATTATGGATAGTGACAAGGTTTTTATCGCATATACGCTTGATGATAAAAATCAGGTTTTGGCGCCGGTGGAAGGAGTCTATGATTGGAATTTGCTGTGGAATTCAGACAATATTTTAATTGCCGATGTTGTTCCTCCTACAGCGCCGGAGATTGATGACCAAAGAATTATTCGGGCCGGCACCACGAAAACTGAAGGCGAGGCCGTTATTTCGGTCACAATGGAATATGCTAACAATAGCATAGAGGCGCCTTTGCCGGCTCCGGGTGCGGCCGATGTTTATTTATTTGTTTGTGAAAATCCTTGGCCGCCTTTTAAAGCTGACGGCACTTGGAAGCCGTGGCAGGATAAAAAAAATAATTGTTCAATTAATGATCAAGGCTGTGATTATAATTATAATTTTAAATTGTATTATTGCCGTGATGCCGGCGGCGCCGGTACGTATGATGATTTGCCGGCAATTTACAGCGGACAGGAAGCAGATGATGATAATACTGTAATTAGGGGCGAGTCATCGGTTTTGACTTGCAGTATTGACGGAGAATATTGTCCGCCAGGGTCGGTAATTAATGCTGATTGCGGCTTGAATGACAAAGGCAAATGCCAAAGAAGCTATTTAAAGGAAGTTTATTTCTTTAGAGAAGAAAGTCCGACAGCAAGCACTTCTTTTGAAGTAGCTAACGGTTTAGACGGAGTTTCGGCTATAATTTCATGGAATAAGATTTTAAGCGGGGTAGACGGCTATAAAATATATTGGGGCACGGTTTCTAATAGTTATATTGATTACGCGGAAGTGTATAATGACGGTAATGACGACCATGAAAGCTTAAATTGCGAAGAAACAGCCGGACCGGACGGCATTCGCTGCGAGTTAAGCGGGTTAACCGGCGAAACATTGTATTATTTTAATTTATCTTCATTTTTAAATACAGGAACGGAAAGTGAATATTTTGGAGAAAAATCGGTATTTATAACCGATAAGACCGCTCCGAATCCTCCGACAAATTTTAATTCTGTTCCCGGAGACGGACAGGTGGCTTTAAGCTGGAATGAAGCAGAAGGCGCGGCCGGGTATAAGCTTTATTATGGCGTAAGTTCCGGAGTTTACGGCGGCTCGGAAGATGTTGGGGAAGATACAAGTATAATTTTAAGCGGATTAACAAACGGCAACACTTATTATTTCGCGGTTATGGCTTATGATGAATATAATGAAAGCGGATATTCGTTTGAGAAAATCGGAATTCCTTTTTCTTTTCCAACAAATTTAACCGCTAAAGCAAGTAGTATAAACAATACAGTAGTTGAATTAAATTGGAATTTAGAAACAGATGGAGTTGATAATATTAATATTTATTGGGGCTTAATCAGCGGCGATTATAATGAAGGGTCAAAAAATATAGGATTTAATAATTTATGTGATATTAATAATTTGACAGAGGATACAACGTATTATTTTATTATAAAAAGTAAAAACAATATTATAAATCAAGAAAGTGATAGTTCTAATGAAGCTATTGTAACTACAGGATCTGATTAATAATTTTATTTTAGGCGCTGGCAGGATATTAAGGTGTTAAAAAATTAAACAAACAAATAGTTGTTTGTTTAATTAATTATTTATTGTTTAGATTATCTTGATAAATATTTGGCTAAATTTTTTAAATAGTATAGAATAATAAGAGTATAATTATAAATAGCAAAATAAAATTTTATGTTTGACGATTTATCCGACAATAATCAAAATTCAACCGCGCAAAATAGCGGCGTTTTTCCAAATTCCGGTGTTAAGCCGGAAACTAATCAAAGAGAAAAAAAAGAGGAAAGCAATGTTAAAAATAAGAGCGATTTTGCGGCCGCAGGGAATGATTTAAACAAAACCAATCCGCGAAACAAGCAGGAAAGGGCAGAGGATATGTTTGCTGAGATTGAGCCTAAACCTAAGCCGCCGGTATTTGAGAAAAAACAGGCAGATTCAGGCGATCATATTGAGCATTATGATGAAGACGGCCATAACCATCAAAAAATATTTTTTTTGGTTTTTATTGTTTTGATTTTAATTCTTTTGGGGGTTGGCGGTGTTTGGGCTTATAATTATTTTATGGAAAGAATTGATAACGAATCGGCGGTTGATATTAAAGAGCCGGAAAAGACAAACCAAGAAACAGGTAAAGAAATAAAAGAAAATAATAATCAAAATAATGAAGAAATTGAAAGTCCGGCAGAAGATATACAAGAAGATATTTCGGAAATAGAAGAGAAAAACGCGGCACCGGAAGAATTAGACAGCGACGGCGACGGCTTGACCGATGAGGAAGAATGGCGTTTAGGCACGGCAATAGACAATGTTGATACTGATAATGACGGCCTATTTGACCGTGAAGAAGTAAAGGTGTATAAGACCAATCCGAGAAATCCGGATACGGACGGCGATGGCTATATTGACGGAGATGAAGTTGATGGTGGATATAATCCCTTGGGAAGCGGGCGTTTGCTTGATATAAAAAAGTAATCTGAATTTTTTATGGAAAATTTTAATAAGCCAATTCAAAAGAAAAAAATACAGAGCGGCAATGAGGAAAAAAAGATGATTATTCATACTATGCCGAAAAGATTTTTAGGAGTAAAAACAAAACAGAAAAACACGAAAAGCGTGGGCATGGTAATTTTGATGATTGGTGTTTTTTTATTGTTCGGCATTTTAGCCGCTTTATATTTTTTTGTTTTAAAACCGGAAAAGAATTTTGAGTTAAAAGAAGATAGCCTTTTTATTGAGGATGCGCCGGATGCTCGGAAAAATTTACCCGAAGAAAAAAAGGAAAATAATATTATTGAAAATAAAACAAATACTCAAAAATCGGCGGAAAAAGAGAGCAAGGAAGAAAACAAAGAACAGGAAGAAGAAAAACCGAGAGAAGTGGTATTTGCCACTAGCACTGATGATTTAGCCGCAACTAGCAGTGAAGAAGAAATAAAAGTTAATGAAAGCGGAAGGATAGATTATGTTCCCGGCCTGGACAGTGATCAAGATGGCTTAGGGGATTTGGAGGAAATAATATTGGATTGCAATACCAATTCAGATGATAGCGACGGCGATGGCTATAAAGACTTGGATGAATTGAAAAAATTGTATAATCCGGCAGGGTCGGGTAAAATAATCGTTAATCCGAATATAGAAAAATATACAAATGCCAGCCATAAATATTCTATTTATTATCCGGATATTTGGTTAAAAACCGATGTTGACGGCGATAATTCGGTTTTATTCAGAGCGGGCAATAATCAGTATATTCAAATTATAGTCCAAGATAATACAAAAAAACAGACTTTAGAAGAGTGGTATAAAGAACAGTTAAATGTCGTGTCTATAGGCGGCAATCAAATAATTTATAAAGTCGGATGGAATGGAATAAAAAACGAAGATGGCTTAATCGCTTATTTAACGCAAGGGTCCGGCGATAAAATTTTTATTATTTCCTATAATGTCGGCCTGGACAACATGCTTCGTTTTAAAAATATTTTTGATATGATAGTGGAGTCGTTTGAATTAACTAATTAGCAATTAGCGGTATTCGCATTTATTCGCAGATTAGCATTATTTATGTATGATTGAAATTAATAATAAAACCAAAGCAAAAATAGATATAAAGTTAATTAAAAAAATCACCGAGGATTTTTTTAGTTATTATAAAATTAAGAACAAAGAACTATCTATTGCCTTTATTGGCGACGCGGTTATGAGTCGCTTAAATAAACAGTATCGCGGCAAAGATAAGCCTACGGATATTTTGTCTTTTCGGGGTGAGGGAGATGAGTTAGGGGAGATTATAATAGATTATGCGCAAATTAAGCGACAGGCGAAAAAATATTCAAAAAGCGTAAAAGAAGAATTGATTTTTATTTTGGTTCACGGTTTATTGCATTTAATCGGATATGAGGATGAAACGGAAAACGGGAAAAGGAAAATGAAAAAATTAGGAAAAGAATTTATTTTTCACACGTCAAGCGAGTACAAGCAATTTAAAAATTAATTATGTTGTGTGTTGCGTAATATGTGCTACGTGATATGTGTTGCGTGAAAATTATGATCAACCTTAAACGTTTAATAAAAAGTTTTAAATACGCTTTTAAAGGTTTATATAAAACTTTTAGAGAAGAGCAAAATCTTAAAATTCAATCAATTGCCGCTTGTTTAGTGGTTATTTTGGCTGTTTATTTTAATATCACCAGAACAGAGTGGATGTTTTTGGTTTTTGTAATCGGCCTTGTAATTTTAATGGAAATTGCCAATAGCGCGATTGAACGGGTAACAGATGTTTTAAAGCCCAGAATTCATGATTATGTTAAAGAGATAAAAGATATCGCCGCCGCCGGCGTAATGGTGGCTTCTTTAATCGCCTTGGTGATTGGAATAATTATTTTTTGGCCGTATATTATGATTTAATAAATAAAAAATTATGAAGCCAAAAACAGCCATAATTATTTTAATCACCATAGTAATCGCCTGCGGTTTGTTTATGGTTTATTTGGCGGATGTTATGGAATTAGAAAAAAATC
>JAGLYP010000005.1 GCA_023132155.1 Candidatus Parcubacteria bacterium | reverse complement strand
CAATCCCTTCGTAAGGGAGAGGTTGCCGGTTCAAGTCCGGCTATCGGCTCAAACAAAAAAACAATCCTTATAATCAAAGAATTGTTTTTTTATAATTTTGCTGTTTTAAGCCACAAATTCCTAATCCACAAAACTAATAATTTTATACCCAACGATTAAATCATTTAAAATTTGTTCAAAGGGCTTGTTCTTTATAAAAACGTAACTTAAGGCCTGTTCTTCTGCGGTTTTTTCAAAACAAAGAAAAATATAATGGCCGTCTTGGGCGCTTACTACATCGCTGATTTCATTAACTTTTAAATCTCTAACAGCGTCCGCGTAAGGATATTGGCCTTTATTTTGCTCGTTTATATTCGCTTTGCCCAAATCATCGCCGTATTTTTCAGATACGCGGATAAAGTCATTTTTAGTTTTAATCATTTCTCTTATACTGTGAATGCGATTAAGCGCTACTTGATTGACTTGTACATCATTTACGGCTCTTCGCGCAATCTGTTCTATAATTTCTTCATTATTTAAATTTAAAAAATCAACACGATTTAAATTATATTTTTCCGCCAGCTCGTTTATGACCAAATATCTAGCCAAATCTATTCTAGCTGAAGTTTTTGTTTTATCGTTTGTTCTTTTAATAATATCTTGCCATAAATAATAATCAATTACTTTTCCCTTAGCAATAAAAGCGGGAATGGGAATATATTTGTTTGTCCAACGAAAAAAATTATTATCAATATTAAATTTCAATACAGTCGTAGTTAAGGCAAAGTATAACAATATAAAAATAATAAACAACAAAAAACATAAAGATATTGATCTTTTAAAATTTTTTATAGAATTGCTTTTATGCCTATTTGAAAAATCCGAAATTAAATGTAAAAAAATCTTTAAATGATTTTTTTTAATTTTTGGTTTCTTTGGTTTTACATCTTGTTTTTTAAATTTGGAAACGCTTTTATTTTTTGGTTTTTTTATTTTAGATATTTTCTTTTTTTTGATATTTTTCTTATTTGGCTTTTCTTTTACTTTCCGCTCGGATGTAATCGCGACTAAATTATCATAAGATATCCCCTTTTTATTAATGTCTTGAATTAAAGCGGAATTAATTTTATTTTTATTTATTCTTTCTTTAAAATTCGCGTCAATTTTTTTTTCTTTTAACTCGTTCTTGTCGATCGGATTTAAAAAATCCAAAGAATCTAAAACTTTTTTGTTTTTTGGGAGCTCTTCTTCTTTTTTTGGCTGTTTGGGCTTAATTTTTACTTCCTTTTTTAATAACGGCCGAAGAGAGTCAATGGTTTTAATTTTCGGCTGGATATCTTCACCGATTGATTCCAAAACAATACTGCGGGAATTTTCAATTTTCTTTTTATTGAGCTTAATCCTGTCAATCGTTTTTTTTACGTTTTTTTCTTCGGCCATAAATTTTTAATTATTTAATTCAGTTAATTTTTCCCGATTAAAAAAATAATACCCCCATTTCTTTGGATTGGTAATCTCTTTTTCTTTTACCCGCTTATTAAAACCCTGGATATTATAAATATTTTTTTCTTCCACATCTGCTTTTACCGCTTCCGCTTCCTTATTTTTAATGACTACTAATTCCTCGCCTTCTTTTTTATAATTTAAATTTAACCTAGCCTGCTCATCAATAAATTGATCGGATTTTAAATAATCAATCATATTTCCCAATTCGCCGTTTTTATCTTTAAGGCGATTTATTTCTTCTTCCAATTTTACAACCTCTTTATTTATGTTATAACGTTTACTGGCATTTCTTGCCAAGGGTATGCTAATAAAAATAATCACAACCAAACCGATAAGGCTGATTGCCGCCCTATGAAAAATTATTCGTTTAAATAAACTTTTTTTTATTTTTTGATGCATATCATTCTATATTCCTTAAAACTCTTACTTTTTCAACTTTATTTTTTATAATATACGGTGTTTTAACTAATTCAATTAAGGCGACGCTAAAGACGCCAACACCAAAAGCGATTAGCCAGCCGGTCAAGTCCATATCTACGGTTGATAATATTTTCTGCAAAGGCCCCCAGTATATGCCTAAAAGCAAAAAAGTAAAACTTCCCAAAACCGCTAAATTCAAATATTTATTTTGAAAAATATTAAGATGCCAAATACGGGTGTGAAAAGACCTTAAGCTGAAAATTCCGCATAATGATTTTGTACCGAGAATCGCGAACATTAATGTTCTTAAGTACGCGATCTGTTCGATGTCGCCTTGCCACATCCGCCAAAGAATAAAAAACAAAGCAAAAATAAGCAGATCGCGGATAATTCCAACAATAAAAATAATTTTTTTCATCTCAACGCTTAAAAGCGGCTCGTTTTTTTTAATCGGCTTTTCTTTCATGACTGTACCATGGTCTTCTTCAAAAGCCAAAGAAAAATGCGGCATACTGTCATTGACAATGTTAATCCACAAAATTTGCGCCGGTAAAACCGCTAATGGCGTATTTAGTAAAATTGAACCGATAATCAATATCATTTCGGAAAAACTGTCAGATATTAAAAATGTAATTACCTTGCGTATGTTTTTAAAAATCACTCGCCCTTGCTTGATTACCGAAACGATTGTTTTAAAATTATCATCAAGTAAAACCAAATCCGAAGTTTCTTTGGCAATATCTGTTCCTGTGCCAAGAGCGATGCCGATATCCGCGGTCTTAAGCGCCGGTGAATCATTAATGCCGTCGCCGGTCATAGCCACAACCTCTCCTCTTTCCTGCAAAGCCTTAACAATGCGCAATTTGTGATGCGGGCTGACGCGGGCGTAAAGGTCAATATTGTTAACAATTGTTTTTAACTTTTCATCGTCAATAGTATCCAAAACATCGCCGGTAATAATATTTTCCGCCTTAATCTTTAAGCCGACTTCCGCGGCAATCGCGCGCGCGGTTAATTTATGGTCGCCGGTAATTATCACCGGTCTGATGCCTGCTTGGCGGCAAAGTTCAATAGTTTCTTTGGCTTCCGCGCGCAGAGGATCCTTGATGGCGATAAAACCGATAAAAGTCATTTCTTGATTAATTTCCTGCCAGTCAATTTCGTTTTTTTTCAATTCTTCTTCTGAAGCTTTTAATTTAATATTCCTCGCGGCCAGTCCGATTACCCTTAAACCGCGGCCGGTTAAATTTTCATAAATTTTATTTAATTTTTTTTGCGTATCTTCAGTGATTTTTTTAACGCCGCCCAAATGATAGTAAAAAGAAGATTTTTCCAAAAGCCTTTCCGGCGCGCCCTTTTCGTAAAGAACATAGCTTCTCGCGCCTGCTTGATGCAAGCTAAGCATATATTTTTTCGTGCTGTCAAACGGCAATTCATCAATTTTGGGTTCAATCTTTAATAATTTTTCCTTGCTTAATCCGGATTGAACCGCGGCTGACATCAAAGCCGCCTCGGTCGGAGTGCCGATAATCCGCCAGCTGGCAAGTTCGTCCCTGGGATTTTCAATTACCGCGTCATTGCACATCATACCGGTCTGCAAAGCCAAGCTAACGGCTAAAGCCTCGCTTTGATCTTGGCGGCTGCCTAGTGTATTGATTTCAAACTCTTTTTCGCCGATTACAATATGGGCGACATGCATTTTCCCTTCTGTTAATGTTCCGGTTTTATCCGCGCAAATTACGGTTGTTGATCCAAGCGTCTCCGCGGCCACTAATTTGCGTACCAAGGCGCGCTTTTTCAAAATTTGCTGCATCCCTAAAGCCAAAATGAAAGTAATTGCCACGGTTAAACCCTCCGGAATAGAAGCCACGCCAATCGCGACTCCGGTTTCCACCATTTCCAATAACAGCCTGCCTTGGAATAATCCGGCAATCACGATTATAAAACAAACTCCGGCAAAAATCGCGCCTAAAAATCGGCTAAAAACGCCCAAACGGATTTGCAAAGGCGTTTTTTCTTCTTTGGCTCCGCTGACAAGTTCGGCGATTTTTCCCAGTTCGGTATTTTTGCCAATCGCGGTTACGACCGCCCGCCCCAAGCCGCGAACCGCCATTGTCCCCGCGTAAATCATATTTTCCCGATCAGCCAAAGTTGCTCCCGGCGGCACCGGATCAATTCTTTTACCGGATGGCAAAGATTCGCCGGTAAGGCCGGCTTCATTAATTTGCAAATCAATTGCTTCAATTAACCGCGCGTCTGCCGGTATACGGTTGCCTGCCTTGATTAATATAATGTCGCCCAGCGTAATTTGCGGACTAAAAACCATTATCTCTTGCCCGTCGCGCAGTATAAAGGTTTTGTGCTCAACTAATTCTTTTAATTTTGAAATCGCGTGGTTGGCTTTATTTTCCTGAAAAAAACCGATAATAACATTTATAAAAACGGCGCCAAATATAACACATGCGTCAATTTTCGCGCCTAAAACCAAAGAGAGGATGCCGGCCAGCATTAAAATATAGACTAAGGAACTATTAAATTGAGAAATAAATATCATCCAAGGACTAACGCTTTTTTCTTTCGGAATTTCATTTAAACCGTTTTTTTTAATTCGCTTATCAGCCTCTGTTTGCGTGAGTCCGTTTTCATTGCTTTTTAACTTGTTAATAACCGTTTTTGCTTCTTGATTATGAAAATTGTTCATTTTTACTTATATTAGCTAATATTTATTATTTTTTATATAATTTTAATTTATTTTTTCTCTTTAATTATAACATAAAAACGCTTAAAAACCAAAAAAATTAAATTTGACAAAAATAAACAAAAAAGCCCTTGACATTATGCCTGTTTGTGCTATATTAACTTATCAAATATTTTTTTGATATTAAGAAATTTTTTCCTGATTTTTTGGGTTCATTGACAACTTAATCAACGTGAAAACGAGAATATATTATTTTAATTTATTTTTTAACTTACTTAATTATTGGAGGTGTGAAATGAAAAAAGGATTATTTGTTATTGCAATGATTTGTTTTATTTTTGGTTTTGGAATTACGGCAGTTTTTGCCTGTGATGAAGTGAATGAAACTTACGAGGTGTATGGAAATATTAATTATTCCATAGCCAAATACCTGCCTGACTGCAATGGGAAGGCAATCCAGATTTTTGACGGTACTTTTTCAGGGGACAAACATAATTCCGAGGGCTACCTGCCCGCTGACGGAAATGTCTATGCCAAGGATTCATGCGATGTCTTGGACGATGGAACCGTTCTTAAATCAAGTTACACGGCAATGGATTTTGTTTCAAACGGCTCTTTTAAAGAGGTTAATTTTAACCTTGATTTTGAAAGTGAAATTGGCAGTATTTCAGAAATGATATTATCTGAAGAGAGTTTTGCGAAAGGAACACATACCGGCGAAGTGAAATTTGATTACAATACTGATGTAGTTGATTTAAGCAATCTTTGCATTTCTGCCGATGGAGATGGTTATACAGTAGCCTTGCGGAGCGAAGACGGAAAATATTTAGGCGCGGAAACATCCAGCATTATTAATTTTGATTCAGTCGCCACGCCTTGTATTGCGCCTGAAATTACAAATTTAGGAACGGCTAAAGTTCAAAAACAATCACTATCTGGTGATGATTACGTTAATACCTCGGGACTGGCGCTTTATAACACTGGAGCAGGTGTGCGAGGCACGGCGCTTACAGACACTTACAATAGCGGTATAATTAAAACCGGGCATCAAACTTCAATTTCTGCATTTATTGGTGCAAAAATTTCTCGGAAAGTTGAGTAAAAAAGGGAGGAAATAATGAAAAAATATATATTTATTGTAGGATTCTTTGGATTCTTTCTGCTCGCGCCATTCTTAGCGTACGCGGATACTATGGAATCAGCTCTAAATTCACAAATGAATGTAGGAAATTTCAGTTACGAAGAAGGTGCGGATTTTCCTCATTCTCAACCGGGACCAAGCGGTGGTTTTGTTACAATGTTCCACCCGATTGGGGATGGTAAGGATAAATTTTATGTATACACCACGAACAGCCTTGACAATCTTAGTCTTGATGAAATGCTAAGGATATCAAAGGATGTAAAAAATAAGCTAACTGACAAAATTATAAATTACCGCATACCCGCGAACAATAAACCGGTAAAACTTCTCCGCAAAATTCCCGTTAACATGCATTCTTTAGGGAAGTTTGCTGTTCGCGGCAAACTTGATCAGGATCTTGATAGCCTTTGCGCCATGGTTGAAGCAGAGGGTAAAATCAATACCTTTTGTAAGTTCGGCCTTTTTTTAGTTCAATTCAAAAATAGACCAACAGCTACGGGCATTTCAACGGGCTCTGGCGCCGCCAAGGATATTGGCAATGAAGCCGCTGCTTCGGTTGGCGCTTTACTTGGCAGGTCATGGGCGGAGAATTATACCATTAATTTAGTGCAATTTATTCCGTTTGGGGGAGTAAAAATTCCTGTTGAGCAAAAACCAATAGCGGTAAAACAGATAGTTAAAAAAGAATTTAAATCAATTTGTGAACCGATTTATTTTGGCTTTGATGAGGATATGCCTCTTCCCCGCCAAGATGAAAAATTTCGAAAAATCGCTTTTTGGCTCAAGGATAATTCTAATAATATCACGGAGCTAGAAATCAGGGGACGTTGCGACAAAGAGCCAAACAAAGATTATAGTGAAAACTATAATTCCCCGCTTGGTTTTTGTCGCGGTAAAAATGTTATGTATATAATCATATCTTACACGGCATCTCTGTTTGACTCTGAAAAAGAAAAAAAAGCCTTTGTTGAGGCGGCGGCGCTTAAATTTAGGGCTACTTCCGCAAGTAATCATAATCCGGATTTTAAGGCCGGAAATAATCTTTGCGAAGAGCAAGCCGATCAGTTTAACCGAAGGGTTGAATTGATTTTAAACGGACAAAATTTAACCCCAATCCTATAAGGAGAAAAAGATGAAAAAAAATATATTTATCATCGTAATAATGTTTTCTTTTTTGGCAATTTCCGCGATCGGATGCGCGCCAATGGGCAAATATTCACGCACGTATATCCCGCCCGACAGCCCGTTTTACGATATTCCCACAATCCGACCAGCGCCTCAACGACATGTTGCGGCGGTTCTAGCGGCTGACGAGCAAAAAAAGAGAGAGAAAGGAAAAAGGGAAACAATGATTGCTCGGCCGAACCAGAAAGATTACGAGGAATTCAAAAAAAGAATTTCCCAAGAAAGAGCGGCACAAAAAGCCAAGGCTGTTGCCCAAAAAATTCCTAAAGCGATTACTGTAAAAAAAAGAACTGCTTTCACCAAAAAAACTCTGAAGGCAAGGCTTTCAAAAGTTGAAAAACGCGTCAATTGCGCCATTGCCTACGGCCGTGAAAACCGCAATCGCATCGGACTTTTGGAAGACCGGTTTAATTTATCTCCCTCTGGCAACATTCAGGCAAAGCTGGTGCTTTTCAAACCCGGCTCTGCGGAATTAAGCGTGAAAGGCAAAAAGATTCTTGATGAGCTGGCAATAAAAGACAGGAAAGGCGAAATTGAAGATATTATAATAACAGGCCACGCAAGCAAAACCAAGGGAAAAATTGATAATAAAAATCTTTCCCAACAGCGTGCCAAGGTAGCTTGTTACTACCTGCGAGACGAAAATGTTAAAGCGGAAATAGTGGTAGCCGGCGAATCTACCAGGTATGGAGAAAATAAAAATATCTCCATTACCTGGTTAAAAAAATAAATATTTTTATTTCAAAAAACAAAATACACCCTGAAAGCTTTGCTCTCAGGGTGTTTTTCTTTTTATCAAAATAATATTATGTCTTAACCACTGATTAACACATGATTTTCCTGAATAACACTGAAAAATTATTCAGTGGTTAAGACAGTTTCCGCTATTCAGCTTCAAAACCTTTCCTTTGTCCCTTTTCAACTGACTCAAATCCCTGAACGATACCTTTTGGACTACTACTTTCACCACCCACCAATCCATTCAAATATTCCACATTCTCTATATCAAAATCACCTGTCGGCACTGCTTTGCCTAAGCCCAAAAATTTTCTTTTAATATTATAATCTTTGGCGTTATCAATTTCCGCGCCGAATTTATTATTCTTTAAATCAATTAAAACATTTATCCCCTCTTTCCCCTTTACATCATGAATAGTGATAATTCCTGTTTTTAAATCTTGCGTAAAACCATACGGCGATTGCGGCTCATAGTTTAAATTAAACATACCTTTAAGCCCTTTGGATACTTCCCTATCATCTCCTGCTGAAATTTTTAAATAATTCAAAGCCTGCTCGCCATTGTTATAAAATGAATTCGGCATTTGCTTGTAAATACCTTTTATATAATCAACATTCAAATCAGTATGTTCTCTTAAAAATTTAATATGTTCAACTGTGTCAGCTTCACTATATTTTTCAAATACCCCCGCTTCAAAACGCAAAAGATAATCCTCTACCGTTTCTCCTCTATTTGGCGCGCCAAGCGTTTTTTCAGCTTCTTTCAGATAGTCTTGCAATTGCTCGCGATTATTACTTTCAGCCATATCAAGCTTGTCTCCAACAGTTTCTCCAAATTTGCCGTTAAGCACATCTTGCGCGCTTTTCTCTCGCGTAACAGCCCATTCTTCAATCTGGTTTCCGCCGCCCCAATGTTTATAAACTTCTGTGATTTTCCCGTTCATTCGTTCATTGGCAATATTTTTAATTATTCCGTCTATTTTTTTCGCGTTTTCCATGGCTTGAATATGCTCTTTCGCTTGTGGCTCTTGCTCTGGCATTACTTCAACTTCTTGCAACGCCTCTTCTTCCTCTGGCATTTCAGCTTTTTCCATTTCCGCTTTCGCCACTTTCACCATCTCGCTATCTTTAAAATCTTTAATTTCAACATCTAAATCATCATGCCCCTCAACTTGTTTCTCAAGGCCATTCGCTTCAATTATATCCTGCCAAGTCTCCCCTTTTATTCTATCTAAATAAGCAGCCGCTCCTTTTTGCAAAACTCCCTTGTCCCACAAATCTTCCGCGTGCGCGTGCAGGCCTTCAACTAATTTATTAAATTCCGCGTAATTTTTAATTTCCAATTGCCCTGTTTTTTTATCAAAGCTAAACGAATTTTGCATCTCTTCGCTAATATCCACGCCTTTAATGCTGTTTAATTTCCCCTCGGCCATTTTCGTTAAATTAGCGGCCACATTTAAACTCCGCGCCGCAGGCGCTTCGTCAAATAGCTTTATGCCTCCTTTAATCTCTGTATACATTTTTTCATCATCCATGGCATTCATCGCAATCGCATGCATAGTTGGTTCCAATCGTGCCGGTGTCCCTTTCTCGCCAAGTTTTACAGTAAAATTATTTTTAATTCCATATTCAGCCATTGCCGCTTCCTGTTCCGCAAATTTAGCCGCGATATTTTTTATTGCCTCTTGTTTCTTTACGGTTTCTTCTAATTCTTCTATAACTTCCCTTGGGGCACCTTTAGCTGGTTCATGGGTGGGTTCAGATGGTTCTATTTTTCCTGTAGCATCGCCCTTAGCATCTAAAGTTAAATTTGCGCTAAGCTGCCGTTGCGCTATATATTCTGATAAACTATATTTTGCGATATACTCTTTGTCTTGCTCTGATAAATTTTTTAGTGTTTCCATGACATCTTTATCAATTTGCCCTACATCCGTAATATCTAAATCAAGATTTAATTTTGCCAGATCACGCTTAATATTACTATACGTATCACTCGTGAATTCTTTTACTGAGCCAGGGATATATTCTCCAACACAATCCCTAATATGGGAACCCGCGTAAAAGAAAGCTGCCGAAGTAGCAATTCCTATTCCCGCCTTGCCCAAAAGATAATTTCTTTTAGCCTTGCTGATTTTTTTATTCTGGATATTATAAATCAATTCTTTAATTCCATCACTGCTCTCTGTATATTCTTTTTCTAATTTATTAATATCAATATTTTTAAAAGCTTCACGCGCGCTAACAAGCCCTTCCGCTTTTGATAATTTTTCAATAAGCCGATATTGATTTGGTAAAAATTCGTCTTCACCGCCAAAATTTACTGTTTTATTGTTTAGCTTCTCCTGTGTTTCTTCAATATGAAACATTAAAGATTTAAGCATTTCATCGCGCCTATTATCTTTTATTTCTTGCTGTTTTTTGCCTTCTAATTTTAAACTAGCGGCAAAATTCTCATTTTCTAATTCATCAATCAAATCTTCAAAAGAATCACTCAGATAATCAGCATCAACATAATCTTTTTTTGTTAACAGTCTTCGCGCTTCTTGCTTGTCTAGTACTTTTAATTTATTTTCATATTTTTTGATTTCATCCTCATAATCTCTAATTTCACCTTTATACCCTGCCTTGGTTTCATTCTCATCTTTTTCTTTTAATTCCCTTATTTTTCGTTTTGTTTCCGCGTACTCTTTCAAAAAATCCGCTTCATTTTTTCCGGCCTGTTTCGCTTCTTCACTCGTTGTCCATCTTGACAGCTCATATCCTTCATCCAGGCTCTTTTTCCCTTTCTTTATTGCTCTATGCGCGCCTAATCCCAAAACAGCGGCAGGCGCTGACAGCGCCACCGATAAACCGGCGGCTCCGCCCAAGGCGATAGTCGCCGTTCTCGCCATAAAACCCGCGCCAAACTGAAAACCGCGCTCTCTAAACATACTTCCCATGGCGCGTTTCCAAGCGGTTTTATTTTTAATACTTTGAATCTGCTCTTCTACATCTGGATAAGAATTTAAAAACTGATTCATCTGCAATTTGTAATCAATTTCATTCATTTCCAATAAAGCGTTCTCATCTCCCGATTGTTCGGCTTTTATTTCTATAATTTTATTTCTTTCTTTCTCATATTTTTTTCTTGCCTTTTTATATTGCCTGCGCTCACTAAACTTAGCTGTTTTGTCTGACCATTGATCTGGAATTTTGCTAAATTCAGAAGCTGATTGATTAAATTTTTCAACTGATTCTTTTTCCTTTTCACTCATTTCATTCGAAACAGCAAAATATTTTACTTCTAAGCCATAACCGCCTTTTTTATTTTCAATTTTTTCAACTTCAGGAATATCTTCTTTCATTTTACCTTCTTCATCTGTTAATCCCGCGACTAACTGATTTAATATAGTTCCATAAACTTCCATCCCGCCTTTTTCCATATCTTCAACTTTTAATTTTTCTAATTCCGCGACTTTTTTGCCGGCAAAATTTTTAATGCCGTTATTCCATATGTTTTGGCTAAATACTTTTAAATGCTCTTTAGTGTCCGCCCAATCATTTTTTATCTGCCAAAATTTGCCTTTTTTGCCTACAAAATTTTTTTGTTCTTTTTTTTGCTCGGATATTGCCTCCCTTTCAATCCTGCCCAAACTAATCTGTTTTAAATTTTCCAAAACCAACAATTGCCGTCCTTCTGATAAAGCGCTAAAACCTTTAACGCCTTCTAAATCCTTTTTATTTATAAATAAACCATTCTTAAAATAATCAGCGACTTCTTTTATTATTTCTTTTTCTTGAATTTTTTCTTCTTTTTTAATATCTTCCTCTGCCTTTTCTATCGAAACTTTTTCTTTTTTTTCTCCCTCTACTCCTTTAAATTTTTTACTTTTAGCTATTTTTTCTACTTGTATTTTTTCCTGCATATTATTAAAATTTAAAATATATCTTTATTTTTTAACACTCTTTTGCAACATCAATAAAAAAGGCATACATTTATTATAATCAATCTCATAATAATTCACTCCCAAATTTATATTTTTATAATAATCCTGTAAATTCTCTTTATAATATTTTTCCGTTTGCGTAATCCAAACACCATCGTCAAGGCATTTTGCCAAAAACCATTTTTCTAAAATTCTGGCCACTCTGCCGTTGCCGTCCATAAAAGGATGAATATGCGCGAAAACCAAATGAATAAACGCGGCATAATAAAAAATCCTCTCAGCGTTTAATTTTTTACTTAATAATTGTTTAATATCTAAAAACAGCTTTTGCATTTCTTTTTTCACAAATTCAGGTTCTATTGCCAAATAGACCAAACCGCTATTGCCAAATACTCCGACTTTTTCTTTTCTGTATTTTCCTCTTTTTGATTTTATTAAAAATGATTCTGACAATATTTCATGCGCTTTTAATATATGTTTTTCTGTCAAATCATTTTTCTTAGCGTATTCATAGGCTTTTACCAATTCCCTAATCTCTTTAAATTCCTTTGGCCTGCTTTTTTCTTTAAGTTTTTTTGTATTCATAAAAGAATTCAAATCCATTGGATTTCCTTCAATATTTGATGAATAAACCGAAGAAGCTTCTATTAAATATTCAAAATCAGAAAACTTTAAATCTTGTTTCATCGCGTTGTATCTCTGCTTTAAATCGTTGCCGATCTTTTCGCTGTATTCTTTATAAAATTTTTCAGTAAGTATTTGCATAAAATTAATTTGTTAACTCAAATCCAATTCATCAATCACAACCAGCTTTTTCCCTTCCAATATTTCATACAAAAAAACATCGGTAATATCTCGACGGTATTTGAATTCTTTTAAATCCATCAGTGTAAAATTCACCTCAAGCCCAAGCTCTTTTTCCAAATTATTAATCTGTTTAAGCAATTTGCCTTTATTGAGCCTGCCGACCACAAGCAAATCTATCTGCGCGTTGTCATCATTAACGAACAAACCGGTTAGAATCAACAATTTGGGCCTTCCCGCTATTTGTAATTTTTCAACAAAATCTTTTTCATAAAGTAATTGCGCTTTGACAATCAAGGCTCTAATCTCTTCATAAAGTACAAAATTTGTGTTCACCTGATAATATTTTTTATCAGATTTATTATCATCACTATTTTTATTTTTTCCTTTTTTTGTTTTACCGGTGGATGATTCAGCTTTTGAATATGCTAAAAATTCTTCAACTGAACTTAAGTCTTCGTTTTTATTATTAATATCAATTAAATTTGAAGTTAATATGCCGAATGTTTCAAGATTATCCAGCTCTCGCCTTACCGAGTTTAACTGCAAAGACAAATCTCTGGCCAATTGCCTGATATAATATTTTTCATTCGGATGCAATAAAAATAATTTTAATATTTTAACCCTGGCGGTTGATCCGAATAACTTGCTAAGCATAAATTTATTTTTTGATTTTGGCATTTTTTTAAAAAATTATTTGAAGTTTATCCCTATATTTAGTATAATAAGTTATAAATATAAAGTCAAAATATTTATTTTTTTATAAATATCGTAATATATATAAAAAATATTTTTTTATTTAATATTAGGTACTAAATGAAACATAAAATCGCGCAATTAATTTTAACCCCGGGAAAAAACGCAAAAACGGTTTGCGAACTTTTTGTCGCGCAAGTTGACGCGCATAAAGAATATTTGGCTGGAAAATTATTTATTTTAATTGAAATTGAAGAAAATAACGCTGACAGTTTAAAAATAATAAACTTTTTAATTGATTTTTTAAGCCGTAATTACTATCAAAATGAAAAAATACTGTTAAGAGAAAAAATTTCCACCCTAAAAATTGAACATATTTTTGAGGCTGCTCTCGCTAAAACAAATAAAAATTTCAAAAAATACTTAGAAAGCGCTAAAATCAAAACTAAAATTTCAACAATAAATATTAGCGCCGGAGTTGTTCATGACAAAAACCTTTATCTAAGCAGTTCCAATAAAAATAAAGCCTTTTTAATTTACAAAACGAAAGATAATAAATGCAAAAATCAAAGCCACGGCGATGAAGAGCGGTTTATTTATAAGATTGTTGATATTATAAATCAAGCAAACTCAAACATTGAAGAAAAAAATAATCAAAATAAAATTTTTTCCAATGTTATTAGCGGAAAAATACCGCCACAGTCATATTTTTTCATAACAAATGAAACATTGCCTGAATATTTTTCAAAAAAACAAATTATAGATACAATAACTTTACTGCCGCCAATCGGAGCGGTTGAACAAATTAAACAAACTTTAGCAAAAATAAATTCCTACATTTCTTTCGTGGGAATAATCATAAAAAGCCGGGAAATAAATTTTGTTGAAAACAAAATCAGCGCTCCAGCGAAAAATTCTGTTGGCAAATCCATAGTAGACCTTAACCGAACTGAAGATACTACGGAAAATCTTTTATCTCCCGCAGGAATCATAAATCCTAAAAGATGGCTTAGCTTGTTAAGCGATAAATTATCGGCCAGTCATTTAAAATCCTCCAAAAAATCACTGGGACTTAAGGATAAAATTTTAGTTAAACGCAAAAAAACGCTCCTAAACGCTTTAAAAAATATTTTTTCGGTTATCGCTAATATCTTTATAAATTTAAGCAGTAGGCTAATTTCTTTTTTTAAACGATTAATTACAAAAAAAGATTACAAAAATATTATAAAAATAAATTCTTTTACAGCCTTAAAAAATAACTGTTTTAAAAAACTTAATTTAAAAAACAAGGCGCTATTGTTTTTGGCAATAGCAATTATAATTATTTTTTCCACCAACCTTTTATTTGAAAGAAATAAGCAAAAAGAAATTAAAATTGAAAAAAATTTTGATGAAATAAAAACCGTAATTGAGCAAAAACAAAACCAGGCAGAGGCTAATATGCTATTTAGCAATGAAGAGGGCGCTGGAAAGCTATACGATGAAATTAAGGCTTTACTAGCTGAATTGCCGCAACAAACCGATGAACAAATTAAGCAATATTCTGAATTTGATGAAAAATATAATTCTTTCTTAGAAAAAATAAGAAGAATGGAGCATTTCGCGAACGCGAAAAAATTAATTAATATATCAAGCATTATACCGGAATCAAGTACGGAAAATCTTGTTTATTCGCCAAAAAATAACAAAATATATATTGCCGATTCACTGCAAAAATCAATTTTTATTTTTGACGCGAATGATAGTACGGCTACAACTTTTACCAATTTAGAACAAGAAATTTTAGGCATGAACTCGCCTACTATAATCAATGATTCTAAAATTTATTACTCCAGCCAAAATTCATTGCTAACATACGATCTTGAAAATAATAGTTTAAAAAATTATCCAATAAACGCTAATAACGGAGAAATCGCGGATTTAGATAATTATAATAATCGCCTATATCTTTTAGACAAGAAAAACAAACAAATACTGCGCTTCGGCGCAACGAACCGCTCTTTTTCATCTCCTTATGCGTGGATACAGGAACCGGTTTTAATTGATGATTTTGTAAGCATGTCTATTGACGGGCATATTTATGTTTTAGGCAAAAATAATCAGGCAGTAAAATATTTGCGAGGTAAAGCGCTTGATTTCAGTCTTGAAGCAATTGAACCGCCGCTTGTCAATCCGATTAAAATTCAGGCCTCAGAAAAAAATGATTACTTATATATTTTGGAGCCAAGCGAAAAAAGACTTATTGTTTATGATAAAAACGGGCAATTTATTATGCAATACATGGAAAAAATTTTTTCTTCCTTAAAAGATTTCGCGCTTGATGAAGCAAATAAAAGAGTCTATCTCTTAAACGATAATTCTGTTTATCAGGCGGATTTGACTCATTTGAATGAATAATTTAAAATAAAACCCCGCCCTTCGCGAAGGGCGGGGTTTTATTTTAAATTATTTTTTAATTTCTATATTTACGCGGTCAATTAATTTCGGCACTTTTTTAATAAAGCTAGGCGTATATTTAATTTCATACCCTGCAATTTCATCTAAATTTTTCAAATAAACTTCCAATTGCTCATTGTTCAAGCCTAATATTTTTTCAACTTCAACAACATCACAATCTTTCTTTAAGCCAACCTTGCCTTCAAATGACGCGTTAATATTCGCGGTTCTCGCGTCAGTATCAAAATTATTTAAAGAATAAACTATGTTTTCCTCGTCAAAACTAATTAAATCTTTATTCCCGCTTAATGCTGACAAAAATTTCTGTTTAGCTAATTTCGCGGTTTTATTTTCATCAAAGGCAACTACAACCACCTCGGCCGACATGCTGTAATTAAAAGTATCAACCTCATCTCCAACTTTTTTATCAATTTCGCTTTCAACTGAATTTTCATTTATCTTATAAATTATCTGGCTATATTCTTTATATTCTTCGTTAATTTCTTCTTTAGCTTTTTTTAGCAAAAGTTGCTTTAATTCGCGCGCTTTGTCATCAACATCATTCTGGGTTATATATTTTTTAACTTTTTGTTTATAATCTAAACTGGTTTTAGTTTCAGCGTATATTTTTTCCTGCAAACCCGCCCATAGTCCGGGAATTGTGAATTTAGCCGATTTAACAGCCATTTCAGGACATGGTTTGTCCGCGTAAACTTCAACTTCAATTGATCCGTTAGACGGCACATTGATTGTATTTCTAATCCTAAATAATTTTCCGTCCCGCGTTAATAGTCTTGTGCTGGCAACAAGCGGCTGATTTTTCGTATAATTATTATAGATGACCACATTTCCGCTTACCTCCTTGCCAATCACCTCGTTTCCTCCGGATTCAAACTCTTTTTCAGCTGTTACTACAGCGTCCCTAACAATGCCAATAATTGCGTTGCCACTCTCGCTTTTTCTGGATTCTTTATCATATATATCAAAAATCACGTTATTACTGATTCTTTCTTGGTTTGGCACAAGAATAATATCAACTTTTACTAGGGAAAAATAAGCAATAAAACCAACCAAAATAATTACTAAAAATATAAAAAAATACGCAATCCGCCGATAAATATTTATTGATTGGGATATATATATTTTTGATTCTTCAGCCTTTTCTTCTTTATCCCATTTCTCTTCTTTGCCATCTTTTTCTTGCGAGCCATTTTTTTCTAATTCGGCAATAACATTTTTAACCGGACTTACGCCCGCTTCTCCAGCTTCATCATTTTTTAATTCAGCATTAACATATTCATCTGTTTTAATATCGCTTTTCTCTTCTTCCGTATCCAATTTTTCTCCTAAACCGCCAATTCTTTCCGATAAAACTTTTCTTTTTTCCCGCTTATCATCTTTTATATCTCCCGCTTTTTGATTATCAATATTTATACCCTCTTTTTTGCCTATACCGGCATTTTTTATTTTAGCGGTTTTTCCTGTTGTTGTTTTTTTAACAGGGAAATTTTTTGCGGCCGGCTTTTTTGCGGCTTTTTTAGGAATCTTAAATACGATTTTTTCTTTAGATTTTCCAGTTACGGTTTTTTTGGTTGTTTTCTTTTTCTTTTCAGATGCCTGATTATCCTCGTCAACAACTTTTATTTTTATTGCGCTTGCGGCCATAATATTATTTCAAGTTATACCCAAAGGGCATTAACAGTAGTCGGGAACATTCAAATTCCTTGACTATAAATTAAAATCTTTTAATATCTCTTTAAAAGCGTTATCCACACAGAAAACGCTAATAATATTTTTATTATAACAATTTTTTATTTTTTTGTCTAAATTTGAACAAATAAGATTTTTTAATAAAACAATTACGAAATTTTTATAATTCCGCCTAGGCGGGCTTTTAGCTCTGTAATCAAAAAAGAAGAATTGGCAACCTTAAAATCCGTTTCTAAAGTTTTTTGGGAATCTCCGATATTTATTTGAAAAATAACCTTGCTTTCACCTTTATATTTTGAAAATATTAATTTTAACCGCTCAATACTAACAAAGTCTATCGGCTTAAGAAATTCTAACTTTAATTCCCTATTAACGGTATGCCCTGAATTATTATTTGATTTTGAAAAACCGCGCGAACCGAAAGAAACGTTTTTAAATTTTTCAATTACATTATTTATATTCCTTAAAGATAATTTAAAAGCCGTATTTGCCAATAATTTTAATTCCTGATCTTTGTCTGATAACTTTCCCTGGCAAACCACTCCCTTGCCTTCAATCCAAATATCATGGGTTTCTTTTAATAAATTTGGAAAAACCAATGTTTCCAAACCGCCGCTATCATCTTCAATTTTTACGAAAAGCATGGATTTGTTAGTGCGAGTAATAATTTTCTGAATTTTAGTGATAATACCTCCAATCGTAATTTGTTCATCATTTTTTTCAATACTCAGACTTTTAATCGGTGTAATAAATTCATGTATATGCTTTTTATAGTCTAAAAAAGGATGTGATGAAATATAGAGGCCCAAAAGCTCTCTCTCCCAAGAGAGCTTCTCTTGCCTATTAATCGGAGGAAACGGATTTAGCTTAAGTTTGTTACTGCCTTGTAATTCGAGAACATCCGCGAAAAGACTTGCCTGCTTGTTGTTAATGGCTTTGACAATTTCTTTGTTATAACTTAACATAACATCAATATTTCCAAGAAACTCTCCTCTTTCTCCGAACTGATCCAAGGCGCCGCTTTTAACAAGGCTTTCCAGCGATTTTTTATTAAGATCTTTATCAGTAACTCTTTCCAGCAAATCGGCAATATCTTTATAATGACCGTTTAATTTTCGTTCAGCTATTAAAACTTCGGAAATATGTTCTCCAATATTTTTTACCGCGTTCAGTCCGAAACGAATGGTATTAACCTTTTCATTCTCGGAAACTGTTTTATTATTTTTAGTGCCGATTGTTACCACTGTAAAAGATTCAAAAGACTGATTTACATCTGGACGTATTACGTTAATTCCCATGCGCTTACATTCATCAATTTCAATCGCGATTCTGTCGGTATTCTGCTGATCGGCGGTAAGTAAAGCCGCCATAAACTCAGTCGGCCAATGCGCTTTTAAATAAGCGGTTTGATAAGCAATCATGGCATAGCAGGCGGCATGGCTGCGATTAAAGCCATAACCGGCGAAAGGCTCTATAAATGAAAATATTTTTCCGGCTAATTGGCTATGAATCCCGTTTTTAACGCAGCCGTCTATAAATTTTTGCTTTTGCTTTTCCAATAATTTTAAAATCTTTTTTCCAACCGCTTTACGCAAAACATCGGCTTCCGCCATGGTAAAACCGGCTAAATCCCGCACCATTTGCATAACCTGTTCCTGATAAACTGCCACTCCGTAAGTTTTTCTTAAAATCGGTTCAAGTTTTTGATGAAGATATTCCGGTTTTTTTCTTCCATGTTTGCCGGCAATATAATCCGGGATTAACTCCATCGGCCCTGGACGATACAAAGCGACCATAGCGATAATATCCTCAAATTTAGAAGGCTTTAACTCCTTTAAATACCTTTTCATACCGGAACTTTCAAATTGAAATACGCCGGTAGTTTCACCATCGTGAAACAGCTTATACGCGGATTCATCGTCAAGCGGTATCTTGTCAATATCAATAATAATTCCTCTGGTATTTTTAATAATTTTAATAGCCGACTCAATAATAGTAAGATTTTTCAATCCCAAGAAATCCATTTTCAATAATCCCAAATCTTCCACAGGATGCAGAGAATATTGTGATACAATGCTTTTATCCGATGACGACGCGTATTGCAAGGGAGTATATTCAGTTAAAGGCTTTTTTGTAATTAAAACTCCACAAGCATGAGTAGAGGCGTGCCGAGAAACGCCCTCCAGCCTTTTCGCGTAATTAATTATTTGTTTGGCTAAATCTTCTTTTCTATATTCATCCCTGAATTCCGGAACATTTTTCAGCGCCTCTTCAATTTTTGTGAACATAGGAATTGCTTTTGCCAATTTATCACAATAATCATAAGGCGCGCCTAAGACACGGCCGACATCCCTAACGGCGGCGCGCGCCGCCATGGTTCCAAATGTAATAATTTGCGCGACATGGTCTTTGCCGTATTTATCTTCCACGTATTTAATAACCTCATCGCGCCTGACATCGGCAAAATCCAAATCAATATCAGGCATTGATATTCTGTCCGGATTTAAAAATCTTTCAAAAAGCAATTCATATTTAAGCGGATCAAGATTGGTAATGCCGGTCAAATAACAGATTAAAGAACCCGCGGCAGAGCCTCTGCCGGGGCCGACTACGATTTTTTTATCCTTAGCCCAATTGACAAAATCCGCGACAATCAAAAAATATGACGGCCAGCCCATTTTCTCAACAACAGATAATTCATAATCCATTCTTTCTTGAATTTCCTTTTCCGCCTCTTTATAGGTTTTTCCATATCTTTTCTCAATGCCTTTCTCGCACAAATGGCGCAAATATCTTGTTTCATTAAAATCAACAGGCACTTTGAAATACGGCAATTGGACATTATTTAAAGCAATCTCAACATTGCACATTTCCGCCACTTTTAAAGTATTTTCAATCGCCTCGGGCACATCTTTAAAATTTTTAATCATTTCCGCGTTAGAGCGGAATGAATAATCACCGTCGCTCATATTCATTCTATCCGTATCTTCTCTTTTCTTTTTATTTTGCAAACAAAGCAATATGTCTTGCGCTTCCGAGTCTTCCTTTTTTAAATAATGCGCGTCATTTGTCGCGATTAAAGGAATATTTAGTTCTTTGGAAAATTTAATTAAAGCGTCGTTAACGCCTTGCTGTTCCGCCAGATTAGGATGATGCATTAATTCCAAGTAAAAATTTCCCTGGCCGAAAAGCGCGTTAAATTCCAATATTCTTTTTTCAGCCTTTTTTAAATTTCCGGATTTGATTAAAGTTGGAATTTCACCGGCAAGACAAGCGGTTGAAGCGATAATGCCTTCGTGATATTTTTGCAATGTTTCCCAGTCAAAACGCGGTTTATAATAAAAGCCTTCCAGATGCCCGATTGAACACAACTTAATTAAATTTTGATATCCGATATTATTTTTTGCCAAAAGCAAAAGATGGTAATTTGATTTTTCATCATTTTTTGAAATTTTATCAAAACGGGAATTCGGCGCCATATAGCCTTCAAAACCGATTATTGGCTTGATTCCGGCTTTCTTGCATTTTTGATAAAACTCAATTACGCCATACATAACACCGTGGTCCGTAATGGCCACGGCAGGAGATCCTTGCTCTTTTACGGTTTCAATTAATTCGTCTAACTTAGTTAAACCATCCAATAAAGAATAATGCGTATGAACATGAAGATGGACAAAACTCATTTTTTTTGTATAAATTTATTTTATAAAATATATTTTATTATATATGTTTTAATATTGTTTTGCAACAAAAAAAATCAAGTAAAACCTCCTTGAATTTATAAAAAATTTAAAAATATTCCAAGTTATGCCCAAAGGGCACCAACAGTAGTCGGGAATATTCAAATTCCTTGACTATAAATTAATCTATGATAATCTTATCCTTTTTAATAACAAAATTTAACATAAAAGTAGCAAAAGCCGAAAACAGCAAAATAAAAACCAGGGAAATATGAATATTGTAAATCAATAAACAAAACAAGAATAATAAAACCATAAAAATTCGCCCCAAATGCATATACAATTCTCTATTCATGATGGCGCTACCGATATTTTTGTGCGAATGTTTGAAAAACGCGGATTCCAAAGAAACTTGCATTGCTCCAGTAAATAAGCCGCCCAATGTCAAAGCTATTGACATTGATAACACTCTCTCGGAAAAAGCTCTTAAAGCCAAGGAAGCAGCATGCCCGATTACGCCCGCCCTGCCTAAATTCCTTGTGCCGATTTTATCTGATATCTTTCCGCTTACATAGCAAGAAACTACATAAGCGATATTGGCAAAAATATAAATAAATCCGATTGACAGAAAACTGATTGACATAAAAAACATATAGATCGGCCAAATTATTCCCGCTGCAAAATAATCAACGCCTTCAACAAAATAAATCCAATTTTTATTATCACGATAAAAATCAAATATTTTATCGGTTTGAATATCAACTCGCGCTTTTATACTTTTGGATAAAAATAAAACCGCTGACGCGAATATTAACAAAATCGCGCTAACAACAAATGTCAGTTTAAAACCAAGCGTGGTAATTAAAAAACCGCCTAAAAAAGGCGTAAAGATTGTCAAGATAGCTGGAATCGCGTAAAGAAAACCGAGTTTAACGCCTTCATTTTTCACGTGCGTGGAAACAAAAAAATAAATATGATGAGCAGTCCAGTAAAAAACAACTGCTACAACCGCCGGTATAATCAAAAATAAAAAATAAAAATTATCCCCGAAAGCGACGGATATTTTTTCATAATTATATAAAACAACGCAAAAAATTATTTCCGCCGCGTAACTGATTATCAAACTTTTTTTAATGCCGATTTTGTTAATAACTTTTAATAAAACATAATGCCCGATTGTTGACAAAATATAAAAACACAAATAATAAACCGCGATTGCGCCAATCTCATAGCCTTTTTTAAGCAAAAACAAAGGCACAAAAAGCGCGACCATTGAAAGGGCGGCGCTTCTTAGAGTATCCGCGATTACCAAATCATAATAACGATTATGAATAGCATGCCTTATTATATGGTAATTAAAAATTTTTACCGTCATTTTACTTTTGCGGTTAATTCTAGCAATTCATCATCTGAAAAAAATTCAATAATAACTTGCCCTCCCTTTTCTTTTCTTTTAATCTCAACTCTGGCCCCGAAAAATTCGCGAAAAGCGAATTCTTTGTCTTTATCGGCGTAATTTATTTTTAAGCGCGCTTTTTTAGTGCCGCCGATTTTTTTAATTTCATTATTCGTATCGCTAACCGATAAATTATTATGAAGTATTTTCCTGAATAAAGACATTTGCTTAACCTCGGAATCAAGGCCGATTAAATATTTCGCGTGCCCTTCGGTAATATTATTATCAACCAAAGCAATCTGAATTTCTTCCGGCAATTTTAACATGCGCAAAATATTCGCAACAGAAGAACGGGATTTGCCCATTTTTTTGGCGATTTCTTCCTGTGTTAAATTAAACTCATCCGCCAGCTTTTGATAAGCCGCTGCCAAATCTATCGGACTGAGATTTTCTCTTTGAATATTTTCTATTAAAGCCACTTCCAATTTTTGCTGTTCGCTTACATCCCTGAATATTACCGGCACTTTTTTTAAACCTGATAATTTAGACGCGCGCAATCTTCTTTCGCCGGCTATTAGCTCGTATTTACCGCCAATCTTTTTTTTACCCACGATCAAAGGCTGGATTATGCCATATTCCTTAACTGACTCAACTAATTCATCCATATTAATATCTGTAAATTTTTTTCTGGGCTGCAAAGAATTTACCTTAATATCATTAATTTCTAATTCCAAAACATTATTTTCGGTATTCACATCCGTGTCCGCTTCTGTGGCGGGCTTTATGCCTGATTGAATTTTTTTATTGGGAATTAAAGAGCCTAAACCGCGGCCCAATCCGTTTGCCATATATTTATTATTTTATTAATTAATAACTTCTTTAGTGCTGCTCGCGTCTTCAATTAAAATTTCCGGCGGATTTCCTTGTAAAACCCCGACTGCCGCTTCAAGCTGCGGATCCAAGCTGTCATTATAATCTTCAAGCGTATATTCAACGCTATAATCCACATCAATTCCTTCATCGTTAATACTCCTTCCGCTCGGAGTCAGCCACTTGGCAATGGTTATTTTTATTGAAGAGCCGTCATCCAGATATGTTAAGGCTTGCACCGAGCCCTTGCCAAAAGTTTTTTTGCCAACCAATTTTGCCAAGTTATTATCCTGCAATGCCCCTGAAACAATTTCCGAGGCTGACGCCGAACCTTCGTTAACCAAAACAACGGTTGAAAAATCCTTTAAGCGGGCGCGTCCGCGGGCAAGATGTTCAATTTCTCTTTCCTCGCTATATTTTTCAGTAACAACTACCCCCTCTTCCACCCACTCGCTGGCAACCTCAATCGCCGTATCAAGATATCCGCCCGGATTATTGCGCAGATCCAAAATTATTCCATCCGGATTTTTATCCAAAACCTCTCTGACGGCGCTATTAAAAGCCAATTCAGTATCATTGTTAAAATTTAATATTTTTATAACAAAAATATTATCATCCCTAAGCTCCGTTCTTATGCTGCTAACAATAATTTTACCTCTTGTGATTGGAATTTGTTTAATTTCATCCAAGCCAACGCGAGAAATTGACAAAACGACCTCCGTTTGTTTCGGCCCCCTAATTCTATTTACAGCCTCGTCAATTGACATTCCTTGCGTGCTCACATCATCTATGCTCAAAACCTTATCCCCTGCCATAAGTCCGGCTTTTTCCGCCGGCATATCCGGCAAAGGCGCGATAATGGTTAAAATATTATTTTTAATCCCGATTTCAGCGCCAATTCCCTCAAAAGTGCCGGCCAAATCATCGGAAAAATCCTTAGCTATTTTCGGATCCATAAAAACCGTATAAGGATCTTCAAGCGACGATACCATTCCTTTTAAGGCGCCGTAAAATAATTTTTTATCGCTTATCTCTTCATAATCAACATATTGGCTTTGCAAGGCATCCCAAGTATCCCAAAATAAATTAAAATCAATATCCTGGGAAAGAGTTCCGTTTTTCGCTTCTTGATATTTTCCAAGAAGCTTACCGACATAAACGGCTTTTTCAGTGGCTAACTGCTTGGCGATTTCATTTTTCGTGGTCAGATAAATGCCGCCGCCAAAGCTTAAAAGCATTAATAATATAATTAAAACTACCAATAAAAATTTTTTATAACCTTTAAATTTTATTTCTTCTTTGCTTTTTTCCATAAAAATTACGTAAAACAAAAATCACATATTTTAATGCAATCCTTTATAAAATATTATAAATTTATTGTAACATAAATTAGCCGCTGGTGGCAAATTTTGAATTTTATTTCCCCCTTGAATTAAACCGAAATTAAGCTATAATAATATTATAAATCATAAAAATATCAAAAATCTATGGCAAAATTCATTATAAACGGCGGGAAAAAATTATCCGGCGAAATTAAAGTAAAAGGAGCAAAAAATGCCGCTTTAAAAATTATTCCGGCGGCGATCCTTTCAAAAGAAAAAAATTCAATAAGCAACTTGCCGCAAATTGAAGATGTGGACATGGCGCTTAGCCTTATTGGCGATCTAGGCGCGGAACTTAAAAAATCTAAAGATGAAGTTGAAATTTCCTGTAAAAATATTAGCAAGACAGAACTTGCTCCGGAATTTGCCAATAAATTCCGCGCTTCTATTATGTTTGCCGGTCCTATTTTGGCAAGGTTTGGCGAGGTTAAATTTCCACATCCGGGAGGATGCGTTATCGGGGCTGGAGGAGGACGGCCAATTGACATATTTCTTAATAGCTTTAAATGTTTGGGGGCGGAAATCACGGAACACGAAAAATATTATCATATTAAAGCAAAAAAATTAAAAGGCTGTGAATATTTTTTTCCGGTAATAAGCGTTACCGGAACTGAGTCTTTTATTTTGACCGCTGTATTGGCCGAAGGCGTTACAAAACTTAAAAACTGCGCGATGGAACCCGAGATAAAGGCCTTGGCTGATTATTTAAACTCTCAAGGATCTAAAATAAAAGGCGCAGGCACCCCGAATATTACCATTGAAGGAGTAAAAAAAATAGGCGCCGGTAATTTTAAAATAATACCTGATCGCATAGAAACAGGATCATTCGCGATAATGGCGGCAGCGACAAAATCTGAAATAAACATAACAAATTGCAATCCCGAGCATATTTTAATGCTTTTAAATATATTTAAAATGATTGGCATTCCTTTTAATTACGGCAAAGACTTTGTCAACGTTATGCCGGCAAAAAATATCAAACCTTATAATATCAAAACAAAAGAATATCCGGGATTTCCCACTGATTTACAGCCTCCCTTTACGTTGCTTATGACCCAAGCTAATGGCTCGTCCCTAATTCATGAAACTATTTATGACCGCAGGCTTATGTTTACGGATATGCTAACGCAGATGGGGGCAGACATAATAATGTGCGACCCTCACCGCGTAGTAGTAAACGGCCCCAGTAAATTATATGGCAAAACATTAATTAGTCCTGACCTGCGCGCGGGAATTACACTGTTAATCGCGGCGCTAATTGCCGAAGGGCAAACAGAAATAGATAATATATACCAAATAAACAGAGGCTACGAAGATATAGACGGCCGCTTTCGCAAACTGGGCGCTGATATAACGCGCATAGGCACTTTAAGAATATAATTTTTCAAAATACTATGGGATTAAAAACAAGAAGAATTTTATATATATTTTTTATACTATTATTTTGTATTTTAACCCCGCTAATTTCATTTTATGCTTCAGGTTATAAACTTACTTCAGGATTAAAAATTCAAAAAACAGGAATTTTGATTATTGACACCGAACCTAAGGGCGCGAAAATTTTTTTAAACGAAAAAATACAGCAAAAATTTATAAATAAAATTTTAAAAAATAACGACAAATGTCTTAACACTCCCGTAAAAATAAAAAACTTGGCTCCGGGAGAATACGATGTTAAAATCAGCAAACAAGGTTATTGGGATTGGCAAAAAAAGTTAAGCATAAAATCAGGCGAGTCCACTTATATTGAAGATGTTACATTGTTTAAACAAGACAGCCCCTTAATTTTAATTAACGGAGAATACAAATATCAAAATATCTCCAAAAACAAAGAATACATCATCGCTTTTACAAATGATAAATACGGGATTATTAATCTAAATGACGATGCGATAAAAACTTTTCCAATTAGCGCTTCTGCATCGCCTATTCAAATTTTTAGCAATTCTGAAATCCAATGGTCTTTAGACAATAAAAAAATATTAATAAATAATATTATTCTGGATGCAAAAACAGGGGAAATTAAAAATAATCTAAAAAAAGAAATTGGCGATAATATTAAAGATATAAAGTGGGCGGGAGACAACAATTCAATTCTTTATCTTGATGAAAATAATTTGAATAAATATAATCTTGCCTCAAGGCGCAGTGAAGTAATTGCCAGGAACGATGTGATTAACGATTTTTATTGCCTTGATGGCGCGATTTACATAATTAAAAAAAATCATCTTTCCGCTAATTTAATAAAAATTAATCCAAAAGAAAAAAAAGAAACCAATATATTAAATTTACCGCTTTCAGCTTATTCTTTTTTGAAACACAAGAATAATTATCTCAATATTTATGATAAAAACCATGAAATTCTTTATATTATCAATCCAAGCTCATCTTTTAAGCCGCTTCAAGAAACTCTTGGAAATATCAAAATAATTGATTGGATTAATAATGAAAAATTATTATACGCCAACAAACACGAAATATGGATATATGATTTAAATTCACGAAAAAATACTTTATTAACCAGAATCAGCCATGAAATAAAAGGTATCATCTGGCACCCAAACAACAACTACGCGATATATAATACGCCAAATAGCATATATTCAATTGAACTAGACAATCGGGAAAAATATAATATAATAAAATTAATCACACTGGATACAATTAAAAATGTTGAGCTGGACAAAAATGGCGATAATCTATATTTTTATTCAAAAATCAACAGCCAGGAAGGAATTTATAAATTATCTATTCAATAGTCGCGCTGATTTCTTTAATATATTTTTTCAACATCTCGCCAATCTCTTCATCTTTAATTCCTAATTTCAAAGTAGCCTTAATAAAATTGAACTTATTACCGGTATCAAGCCATTCACCTTCAAGTTTTAAGCCGATAATTTCTTTTTTATTCTGAAGCATTATTTCAAAAGCGTCAATTAGGCGAATTTCACCGGATTTTCCTGATTTCATTTTTTGTAAAATTTCAATAATATCCGGTGTAATTACATAAACACCGACTGCGGCGAAATTTGAAGGCGCTTCGCTAATCAACGGCTTTTCAACAAACTTTTTAATCAAATACGCGTTATTTTCAATTTTGTCCGCATCAATTATACCGAATTTATCAACTAAATTTTTATCTACTTCGGAAAATCCGAATATCGGCTTTTGATATTTTTCATAAGCCTCTATCACTTGTTCCGCAGGGCTTCTTCTTGAATCATAAAGAGTGTCGCCGAACATAACCAAAATCGGTTCGTTGCGCACCAAGTGAGCGACACAGCTTATCGCGTGGCCGTCGCCCAAAGGCATTGGCTGGCGAACATAAGAAAAATTTGCCAATTTTGAAATCTCTCTTACTTTTTTAACCAAATTAATCTTATTTTTTTCCACCAAATTATAATCAAGCTCAAAAGAATAATCAAAATGATCTTCTATGGCTCGCTTTCCCCTTCCTGTAACAAAAATCACATCTTCAATGCCCGCCTTTACGGCATCTTCAACCAAATATTGAATCGCCGGCTTACCAACAACCGGAAGCATTTCTTTTGGCTGCGCTTTTGTTGCCGGCAAAAACCTGGTGCCAAAGCCCGCAACCGGCAATATCGCTTTTTTGATTTTTATCATAAGTTATTCGCTTCGCGAACCCGCACTACAAATACCGTAGAACGGCACACGTGCGGGACATCCGAATGTTAATATTAAAATTTTGATATCAAGTTATGCCCAAAGGGCACTAACAGTAGTCGGGAATATTCAAATTCCTTGACTATAAATTAAACTTTGCATATTATCTACTTCACTTTAAATTTCCATTTAATAATGTATTTAATCCATGATTTTATATGATGTCTGGTGGCGGGATTTATAAAACATTTATACCACGCTGTTTGAGCGCTTTCACGCGCGTGATTATGAATTGCTTTCACTTTAGGAAAATATACTACCGGCCATCTTTTACGCCAAAACCGGCGGCAAAGGTCAGTGTCTTCAAAATACATAAAAAATCTTTCATCAAAAAAACCGACTTGATTTAATGCTTCGGCCCTGCAAAAAGAAAAAGAGCCTAAAAGCCAATCTACAGCCCTTGTTTCTTTGTGATTAAAATCTTTCATTAACAATCTGTCAATATCTTTTTTCGCGAAATTCAATTTACTCAATGGCGTACGGCGATAAACAGGGCTTAATAAATTATGCCAGCGATAACAAGAATACTGAATACTCTTATCCGGAGAAAGCTGCTGCGGCCCGATTATGCCTACCTTTTTATTGTTTTCCATATACTCATACATTTTAGCAAAAACATCTTTAAACATAATTATATCAGGATTTATCACAGCGATATATTTGCCCTTAGCCTTTTTTATCCCAACATTATTTCCGGCGCCCATTCCCAGATTTTTTTCATTTTGAATAAATTTAATATCAGGATATTGCCAATTCAAAATCTCGCCGATACTGTCACCGGAATTATTATCAACTACAATAATTTCATACTTTAATTTTTTGCCGTCCAAAACAAAATCAGCCTCTTTAACGGACTTAATACAATTTAAGGTGTGCCCCTTTGATTTATAGTTTAGGATTACAATGCTTATATCCATGTAATAATGCTAATTATGCGAATAAATGCTAATCTGCGAATTGCGAATATTAATTTAAAAAATTTACCAAAATATTATTCTTCTAATTAATCTCCAATAAAAATCAAATATGGGATTTATTAATTTTAATTTCCAATCATCAAATTCCTGATGGCTTATTTTGCCTGTTATCATACTTATTATATCTTTATCTTGAACTTTTCGCAAACGCTGATTTCGTTGGCGCGCGTTAATTAAATAACTCCATGTTTTTGGTGTTAAAAAATATCTCCAAACTCGCATTTTACTTTTAAACCATCCGTTTTTCAAAGAAAAAAATATATGTCCGATTTCCATTAAAATAAACGGCGGTAAAATCAAAATCAGTGTAGGAATTTTATAGCAGATTAAAATTGAAATTATCCGATTCCTGTCCATCCAATACACTTTTTTAATTGACGTTTTAAAATTATATTTTGTATACGCTATCGCCTTGGGCGCGATTATTGATTTTAAGCCATTAAGGCGCATGCGCCAAGGCAATTCCTGGTCTTCATTATACATCCAATATTCTTCATCAAATAATCCAACTTTTTCCAATGCTTCGCGCCTAAAAAACATAGAGCCGCCTGTCGGGTAAAAAATATCTTTAATTTCAGTAATTTGATTATTCCATTTTTCTTTATAGCCCCTGCAAAAACCAAAACCCAAAAAATGAGTGTCATTTCCCATGCTGGCGATTAAATTATTTTCACCAGATAATATCATTCTAGCCTGCGCGACTGCGATTTTTTTATCACTTTCCATCACTTTAACAAGCTCGCTAACGCACGATTTGTCCAAAACAGAATGGATGCTAACTAAAAAAATATAATCAAAACCTTGCAATATTGCTTGGCGCATACTGTCATTGCAACCCTTGGCAAAACCGTCGTTTTTTAAATTCAAAACCAATTCCGCTTCCGGCGCATGCTTTTGCAATAGCTTAACGCTTTCCGCGCTTGTTTCATTATCTGTAATAAAAATTTTTATTTCCCCCTGATAATCTTGCTTTCTAACACTCTCAATACATTCGCGCAAAAAATTCTTGGCATAATTTTTGTAATTCGGGGATATTATTATCGCTACTTTTTTGTTCATTTTTTTATGTCTTCGTCCTACTTTTAAAATTTATTTTCCCCAATATAAACGAAATAAACATTCCAAGCACCCAAGCAATTTTCAATAAATAATACTGCCAAGCTGGGTGCCATTTTTTAAAATATCTAAGCTGGGAATCGCGGAAATACTTTTGTTTTTTTGACACGCTTACCTGTTTGAAACTTTGTCCAACATAATCAACGCATTCCGCCGCCGGCGTGTACCAAACTTCTTCGCCGGCGTTTCTTATTCGGCGGCAAAAATCTACCTCTTCAAACCATAGAAAATATCTTTCGTCTAATTCTAACCGTTGATCGTTATTTCTAACCAAAAAAAATCCACCGCGAATTGAATCTACTTTTGCCGGTCTTTCATAGTTAAAATCACTTCTTAAATATTTATTTAAAATTCCCGGAAAAATATGCGGCAATTTCAAAACTATTGCCAATTGATCCCAAATTTTTGGAAATCTGCGGACATGTTTAATAACTTTTCCTGTTTCATTTGTTAATTTACAGCCGACAACGCGTGCTTGAGGATTCTCATCCATCCACTTTAATAAATTTGTAAAAATATTTTCTTTAACTCGCGTATCCGGATTAAGCAGTAAAATATATTCTCCTTTTGCTTGTTTAATCGCCTGATTATTCGCTTTGGCAAAACCCAAATTTTCAGAATTAGCAATTAATTTCACTTGCGGAAATTCTTTTTTAACAATATCAACCGTATTATCATGCGAATTATTATCAACCACAAACACTTCAAAATTTGATTTCTCAAAATCAGAAAAATAAATTGCCTTTAAATTTTCTTTTAACTTCTCGGCTACATTCCAAGAAACTATTATTATGCTTAATTTCATAAATTTGTCATTCCCGACAAGTTGCGGAGGCAACTTTAATTCTAAAAACCTTAAAAAACTCTTTCAATAAATACTGCTCAAATATTAACGAAAATATGAATATTAATAAAATATGCCAAATTATAACAAATTTATTTACAAAACTTTGTAATTTCCAAAATTTTTTTACAATAATCAACTGATACAATAAAGACCATTTTTTTATTTGCCTGCTTTTATTTTTTCTATTCAAAGCGATTAACAACTTACTCTCCCCAATCGCTTTGGCGGTGCGGTCATGATAAATTTTAGCATTAACTGCTAATTTTGATCTATATCCGGCTAGAGATAAGCGATACGCCAAATCGCAATCCTCTTTATACATAAACATCAACTCATCAAAATACTGATTATTAAATTTAACTTTTTCCAAAGCCTTAACGCGATACATTGCCGCGGCGCCGCTGGGACCGAGTATTTTTGATTTATCAAACTGCCCTTGATCAAACTGTCCTTGCCCAATATCAAAAAATCTTAAGCCGCTTTTTAATTTTATTCCAAACGAATCAATCACATTTGTTTTTTCATCGTCCAATCCCGAGGAACCATCTTTAAAATTCCATTTATATATTTTTGGAGCTACTGAGGCGAGCCTCTCATCCTTCGCAAACGCGTCAAGCATTTTTTCTATCGCGCGCTTATCCAAAATCATATCAGGATTTATTGCCAAAAAAAACTCAGCTCCATTTCTAGCAGCCTTGTTTATCATTAAATTATAACTCTTGGCAAATCCTAAATTTTTTCCTTCTTGAATAATGTTGATTTGCGGATATTTCTTTAGTATTTCCAAATTACTTTTGTCTCCATCGTCAGTGCAGTCAACCGCCACTAAACTAAAATCAGAATAACTTTGCTTAAACAAGCTATCCAAAAAATACGGCAAATACTTAGAAGTTGATTTACCGTATGTTATAAAACCGATTGTTAATTTTGTATTATCTGAATTTTTCGGCATATTATTAAACTAATCTTTTCTTCGCTAACTCTTTAAATTCCGCGCTGAATTCTTTAATTGCTTTATCAATTATGGAATCAAAATTTTTGTAAATTTTCTTTTCTTTAACAATATTTGAAGCCTCAAGCAAAGAATCAAATGTACCGGCATCAAGCCAAACGCCATTAACCATGGCAACTTCCAATTCTTGCTTTTTTAAATACCAATTATGCAAAGACGTAATTTCAATCTCTCCTCTTTCACTTGGACGCACTTCCTTGGCGGCTGCAACAACGCGATTATCGTAAACGTAAAGTCCCGGAATAGCATAATCCGAAAGCCATTTTTTAGGCTTTTCTTGAATTTCTATTGCTTTCATATTATCGTCAAATTTTACTACGCCGGATCGCTCAGGGTCGGGAACTTTCTTGGCGAAAATCAATCCGCCTGATTTAAAATTTTTAATCTGCTCGCTAAAATCATCTTCAAAAATATTATCACCCAAAGTCATTGTCACATTATCATCATCAATAAAATTTTCCCCTACGATAAAAGCATCAGCCAGGCCTCTTGGAACTTTTTGCACTTTAAACTCAATTCGTATTCCGTAATTTTCGAAAATAGAGCCAAGCAAATTCAAAAACTGCCCTGAATGCTCAGGCGCCACAATTATCAAAATATCTTTTACTCCAGCTTTAATTAAAACATTTAAGGGATAAAAAATCATCTGCCTGTCATAAACCGGCAATAGCTGTTTGCTCGTTGTTGTTGTCAGGGGAAAAAGCCGAGTGGCTGTTCCGCCTGCTAAAATTATTCCTTTCATAAGTTATTCGCTTCGCTCACCCGCGCTACAAATGCGGGACATACGAATGCTTATTTTAAATTTAAATATTCTTTTAAAGCTTCTTTGTAATTTCTCAAAGGCTTTAATTTTGTATTTTTTAAAACCGAATATTGGGGTCTCTCGGCCGGCCGTGGAAAAATACTGCCACTTACGGGCCTGACTCTCACGTCTGATTTAAACATATCAAATAATTCTTGAGCCGCGTCAAACCAGCTTGCTTGCCCTAAATTTGTAATATGATAAATTCCAAATTTTTTTTCGCTTAAAATTAAATTTTTAGTTGCAAGAGCTAAATCCGGCGCGTAAGTAAAAGAACTGACTTCATCATCAACAACTTTTAATTCTTCCTGTTTTTCGCTTAAATTAATCATTAAGTCAAAAAAACTTTGTTTTGAAGATTTACTTGCGCCTTTGGGACCAAAAAGCCATGACAATCTGATAATATAATATTTTAATTCCTGCTTTTTTCTAGACAAAATTTCCCGCTCCCCCATCAATTTTGTAATCGCGTAATTATTTCCAGGGCAAGGCGCAAAATTTTCGCTAAAACCTTTGTCTTTTTTTACTTCTAAAATAACCGCCGGAGTATGTCCGCCAAATACATAATCGCTGGAATAATGTACAAATAAGGCATTATTTTTAAAAGCAATATCAGCAAGATAACCGACTGCTTTGCCGTTTATTTTTTTTGCCAATTCAAATTCGCGCGCATCTTCCTCGCATTTGTCAACCGCGTTATAAGCCGCGGTATTTATAATAATCTCCGGTTTAATCTTATTGATTTCATCGTTTAAAGCTTTCTCATCCGTAATATCAACATCCTTAAAATCCCAAGCAAAAACTTGATTATCAGCGCTAAAAACTTTTTTTATTTGGCAGCCCAAGGTACCTTTCGCGCCTAAAATTAATACTCTCATATCATGTTCCATACTGGCGGCGATAATAATTGCGGTATTCTCCGCTTTTAATTTTTTGCCACCACTCTTTATTATTTTTATACCAATTAATCGTATGCTTTATTCCCGCGTCAAAATCAACTTCCGGATACCAATTCAGGTCTCTTTCGACCTTAGTAATATCAATCGCGTAACGCAAATCATGCCCGGGCCTATCAGAAACATATTCAATCATTTCTTCACCAAAACCCAATAAATTTAAAATAATTGAAGTTATTTCCGAATTAGACAATTCATTTCCGCCGCCAAGGCAATAAGTTTCACCGATTCTCCCCTTTCTGATAACACAATCCACTCCGCGATTATGGTCGCCGACATATATCCAATCCCTAACGTTCTTGCCGTCGCCGTATAAAGGAATTTTTTTGCCTTCAAGCAAATTCGTAACAAAAAGCGGGATTAATTTCTCCGGAAACTGATATTCACCGTAGTTATTTGAACAATTGGAAATTGTAATCGGCAATTTGTGAGTATGAAAATACGCGCGAACCAAGTGGTCGGACGCCGCTTTTGAAGCGCTGTAAGGGCTTTTGGGATTATAAGGCGTAAACTCATTAAATTTTGGGTCGCTAAACCCGAGAGAGCCGAAAACTTCATCCGTGGAAATATGATGAAAACGAATTCCTTTGTTATTTTTAGCCGCGTCCAAAAGAACTCGCGTACCGTTAACGTTAGTTCTGATAAAATCTTCGCAGGATACAACGGAGCGATCAACATGGCTTTCAGCGGCAAAATGAACAATCAAATCAATATTCTTCACAAGCTCATTCACTAATCTTTCATCGCAAATATCCCCTTTTACAAAAGTATAATTTGGATTGCTCTCAATTGTCTTTAAATTATCCAAATTTCCGGCATAAGTCAAAATATCCAGATTAATAATTTTGTCATTTGAATATTTTTCCAGCCAATAATTAATAAAATTTGAGCCAATAAAACCGGCGCCGCCGGTAACTAAAATTTTCATATATACTCAATTACATTAAAAATTAGTATAATACGCCGTAGCTAAATTAAAATGATATCTAATAATGCAATATAATTTAAACTTTATAAAAAGTATAACTTCAAATTTTAAAGCGAAGGCGTATAAAATTTATTGATTCTTTAATTGCTTAACAATTTTTTCCTGCGCAACAGTCATTTCCCTATCGCTTAATTCTTTTATATTTTTCAAATCAATCGCGGTTCCGTGTCCGTCGTCTTTTAATCTGGGAATAAGCAAAACGTGGGAATGGTCGATTTCTTCGCCAAAAACCAATGATACGACATAATCGGTATCAAAGGCCTTTTTAATCGCGTTTGCGACTTTGGAAACCACGATGTAATATTCAGAAATATTTGGCGAACTCTCGCTTTTAACCGGCACATCCCAAACCCAGCGAAAATGCTTTTTCGGTATTACAAGAACATGGCCGGGGTTAAGCGGCCTAATGTCCAAAAAAGCCAAAAAATCCTTATCCTCATATACCTTATAGCAAGGCAATTCTTTATTCGCGATTTTACAAAATAAACATTCCATTGTTTTTTAAAAGTTAAATTTTATTCCTCTAATCCTTCAATAATCAAATTCATGCTTCTTTTCTCTTCATCTTCCTCATAGCGGTCTTGCTGCGGCCAGCGGTCAAGCCCGTCCCCTTCTATTCTTGGAACAATATGGAAATGTATATGCGGCACATGCTGATTAGCCGCGCTTTTATTATCCAAAAAAACACTATAACCCTTAACTTCCAATCCCTTGAGCATGGCTAAACCGATTTTTTTAACCACATTCATCATTTTAGCCACATCGGCTGAATCCATGCTCTCCATATCAGCAATATGTTTTTTGGAAATCACAATCGTGTGTCCGGAACTAATCGGCCTAATATCCAAAAAAGCTAAAAAATCATTATCTTCATAAACGATATTCGCGGGTATTATTTTTTCCGCTATTTTACAAAAAATGCAATCACTCATATTTTTAAAAATTATTTTAATTCAGCTTGAATTTTTTTTAAGCAAAATTCAGCCTCTCCGTCTCCATACCCTGACTGAGGCCAGCGTTCAAGTCCATCACCTTCGGCACGAGGCACCAAATGAAAATGAACGTGCGGAACATGCTGGTTGGCGGCGCTCTTGTTATCAAGAAAAACGCTATAACCTTTTACGCCCAAACCGTCAATAATCGCTTTGCCGATTTTTTTAATAGCGGCAGTCATGGCGCATAACTCACCTTCGGAAAGGCTTTCAATATCGGAAATATGATTTTTAGGGGCAATAATCGTGTGCCCTTGGCTAATCGGCAGAATATCAAAAAAAGCGTAAACTTTTTCATCTTCATAAACTTTGTAGCCAGGAATATCACTGGCAATAATTTTACAAAAAATACAATCCATATTTTATAATTTTTAATTTTTAATTTTTAATTTTTAAACAATTTCTAATGTTTAAATTTAAAAAAATAAAAATTATAATTTAATTTATTATAATATTTTATATGGTGAATTTTTGTCTTGTTCCCAGCGGATTTCGTCAATTTTTTCGCTTTTATTTTTGCCCTCATAAAGTTTGTTAGGCAAATTAATACACCAGGCATTGCAATCTGAAACGCATTTGTAGCCGTGAACTATGCCCGGAGGAATTATTACAAAACACGGGTTATTCTCGCCAACTTCCAACTTTATATGTTCCTGAAAAGTTTCGGAATCTTTTCGCCTGTCCCAAAGGTGCAATTCAAAATTTCCCGGTCCGATAAACACAAAAAAATCAGACTGATGCTTATGTTCATGAGGTCCGCGAATAACGCCCGGCTTGGTTGAACTTATATAAGACATCGCGACATGAAAATCAATCTCATCCTCCCGATAAATTTCAGCCAGCCACCCGCGCTCATCTTCATATTTATTAATTTTTTTAATAACTAAATCTTTAATCATAATTAATAATTTTTAATTATTAATTTTTAATTATTAATTATATCTTATCTCCCAAGCTCCCGAAACAACGGCATTCCGGTTGACGGATTCGTCGGCACATAAATGGTTCCTTCACGATCTTTCAAGTCTTTTATATATAAATAATAAAGATAATTGGTGCTTAAGCTCTCATTAATTATTTTCTGCGCGTCGCGCTGGCCTTCGGCTTCAATAACTTTTCTTTCTTTTTCTTTTTTCTCTTTGTCAAGAATAAAATCATACTTTTGCGCTTCTTGCTCAGCTTGCAATTTTTCCTGAATCGCGTTTGCCAAATTAGCCGGCAAAGCCACATTTCTAAGCAAAACTTCTTCAATTATAATTCCTCTATCCCCTAATTCATTTTTTAAATTTTCGGCAATTTTGTCGGCTGCTTCCTCTCGTTTTTCAGAATAAATATCCTTTGCCTCGTACTGCGCGATTACATCGCGAATCGCGGTACGAATCGTCGGACGAATAATTTTTTCATCCACATCTTCTTTTTTACCAACCGTTCTGTAAATATCCGAAGCCTTTTCTTCTTTAATGCGGTATAAAACCGTCATATCCAAATCCACGCTCAAACCCTCTTTGGTTAAAGACGTAATAGCGTCCGCACCATAGCGCTTGCCTTCTCCTTGCGCGATGCTCATGGTATATTCTTCTGTTCTAATGCTTATCTTCGTAACCTTGGCCAAGGGAATAACCAAATGGAAGCCTGATGACAATTCTTGGTCGCGAACTTTGCCAAACAAAGAATAAACTCCTGTTTCACCGGCATCAATAATCACAATTGAGGCAAAAAAGAGCCACAAAGCGAAAATTGCCGCTAAAACAACAATCATTAATGATTTAGTATTTTTCATATTTTTTAGATGATCCAGGTCAATTGTTTTATTTTTTGAACCTGGATTTATATTATTTAATTTAAAATTTTTAAACGCAAAAAATAACCCGGCAGCAATAGCCAATATGATAAGTCCCTGAATTTTAATAATCGGAAGCAAAAAAATAATCGCAAACAATACCAGAGGCAGACTTTTTCTTATTTGTTCTTTATTTATTTCCATTTTTCTTATTTGATTTTAGTAATATTATTAATATAGCAGTAATCAGCCATAATATCAACACCCAATTTATATTAACATAAGATAAAACTATTCCGGGCCAAAAAATTTCCATTACAAAATATATCAAAAAAGCCAAACCTGACACATAAAACAATTCTTTTGCTATTATTCTCATAAATTAATTCCAAAGATTATTAATCTTGTCCCGCAAACTACGCCCGTTTAATTCTATTTCTATTAAATCAAAATATAATTTTTTCTTGTCTTTCTGTTTTAGCGCGGGAGCGGAAATTATAAAACTATTTTTATTGTTTTCACGATATGCTTGCGCTAAATCTATTTCCACTTCTGCCATAGACCATTCACCGATTTTTTGTGGAGTTTTATATTTAGCGATAATATAATTAATGCCCGCCTTATTTACGTCTAAATTGTAATCGGCTTTTTTAATTTTAGGATTAATTAAAGAAAAAGGATTAAAAGCAAAAACCCCGTCTCCGCTCAAAATCAAACCGTCTTTTTGCAATAATATTTCCGAACTTGTGCCTTGATTGCCTGTTGAAATCTCAAATTGCTTATAGGTCTCATTAATGTCCAAATTATTTTCATTTATTTTTACAGTCTGCAAGCTTTCCGGAAAAATCGTGGTCGCCTGAATTAAATTGCTGTCAGTATAAAGTTTAATATCTTGGTTGCCCGAGTTAAATAATTCCAGCTTATGAATAAAAGCCATTTTTTTATGCGCGCTTTTAATTGTCTTTGTTATAATATCATTATTGGCTTTCACTTCAATTTTATAAGCGCCTTCCGGCAAATTTGCCAAATAAACATGAAAATTATTTTCACGCGAAAACTCGCCATTGTCAGAAATATTGCCATCATCCTCAATATGCTTAAAATCTATAAGCTCATTATTAAAATATAGCCTAATATCAAAATCGTCTGAATCTTTGTTTTTATTTAAATCATAAAAAATAAAATTTAAATCCAGATTTTCATTTTTTAAATAAACAAAGAATTGATAAGCGCCCCTAAGCGCGGGAATATCTTGCGTCGCAAATTCAGATGGATGATAATCTTCTAAAAAATAATTTAAATTTAAATTATAATTATACGCGGCAACTTGGTTAAAGCTTGGCGGATTTGAAATGAAATCTTTAATATTGGAATAACTTGTGCCGGCTTCACCGCCTAGCGTTTCCGGCCTAACTAAAAGTATTTCATCACCCTCCCTGATTTCATTCCAAACCAAAGACAATTGATCAATAAGCCTATTCTCAACTGGCTTTAAATCGTATCGCCAGGCATTCTTATCAACAAGCGCCCCTGTTTCAATCAAAGGGATTTTACATATATTTTTATAACGATATTTTAATACTGCCTTATCAAAAGCGCGCGGCGTATATAAATTAAAATAAACAGGATTCGCGATAATTATATTTTCTATTTTTTTATCGCCCATAGCCACTCTTTCGCCAGGGCTTAATTTGCCCAAAAAATAATTTTCTTTTTCAAAATTATTAACATAAACAATTTTGCCGCTTGGAACGATTGCCTTATGAAAGAAAAAACAAACAGACATAAAAAGCAATAAAAATAATATTATCCTGAATTTTATTATTTTGTTTATTGTCATATTTTATATTTTAATTGATTTCCAATAAAAAAACAATAAAAAACCCCGCCCCTCGCGAGGGGCGGGGTTATTGTTTCGTTCGTTATTTCAAAGTAACCTTAGCTCCTGCTTCTTCCAATTGTTTTTTGATTTCTTCCGCTTCTTCTTTTTTAACGCCTTCTTTAAAAACTTTTGGCGCGGCATCAACTAAATCTTTAGCGTCTTTAAGCCCTATTTCCGTAATAGTTCTTACCGCTTTAATTACGGCGATTTTATTGCTTCCTGTTTCTGTTAACTCAATATCAAAACTATCTTTCTCTTCCACTTCAGCGCCTGCTTCAGCGCCAACAGCAGCGCCGGCCATCATCATTGCCGGAGCAGCAGCGGAAACGCCGAATTTGTCTTCCAAAATTTTTACCAATTCAGCCAAATCCAAAACAGACATTTTCTCTATTTTCTCAACTAATGATTTAAATTTTGCGGGAACTTCAACTGTTTTTTCTTCGGCAGTTGCTTCCTCTTGTTTTTTTTCTTCAGTCATATTTTTTTATCATGCATCACGCAACATACATCACGCAACACAATTTATTATTTATATTAATTATTAAAAATATTAGCAATTCGCATTATTAGCATTTATTCGCGGATTAGCATTATTGCTTAAACTTTTTTATTCTCAATAGCCTTTAAAACATTAACCAACCCGCGGATATTTCCGGCCATTACATTTACAAAACCGGAAATTGGCGCGTTTAAGGAACCGACAATTTTAGCGTATAATTCATCTTTGCTTGGCAATTTCGCGAGAGCTATAACTTCAGCGGTGTTTAAAAATTTATTCTCCAAAATTCCCGCGACTAATCTTACTTTTTCTTTATTCTCTTCATTCTTTTTTTGAAATTCATCAACAATTTTTGCCGGAGCGACTTCATCTTCATAGCCGAATACAGCCGCGATTTTCCCGTCAAAACTCTTAATATCCAAATTTTCAATTTTTTCTTTTTCAAAAGCTAAATTCAAAAGAGTTTTTTTGGCAACCATGTATTCACTGTCTGCCCCTCTTAAATTATTTCTTAATTCTTCGTTATCTTTTACTCCCAAAGAATTAAATTCGGTAAAAACAACGGACTTGGCTTTTTTAATTTTTTTTTCAAGAGTTCTTAAAATCTCTTGTTTTTGCAATTTTGTTTTAGGCATATAATAAATATCAATTATTAAAAAATTAAATAAAAAAAATGGCAATTTAAAAGCCATCTGTTTTTTGTCTTACCTCGGCAGGTCTTATTTCTTTGCCTGCTGTCTATGGCTAATTTATAGTCAAGGAATTTGAATATTCCCGACTACTGTTAGTGCCCTTTGGGCATAACTTGATTTGTTCTTATTATAATAACACAATAAATAATTATGTCAAGCGCAAATAGCCCCCAACTACTCTTTATAATTAAAAACCGGGCCGAATACCATTACCTTGTCTTCTCCGTTTTTATAGATAAGCGCCAAAAGCTTGGTTTTGTTAATGCTGTAAATTGAGTTTTTATCGTTAAGATTAATATTAAAAACTTTATTCGCGCTCTTTTCAACCGTATAATGCCTGGCAAAATCATCTATAACGCGGCAATCGTCATTGGAAATTTTTTGATTGCTTAATTCCTTTTTTATAATTTCCAACAATCGGCTAAGTTTTTTATTAAATTCTTTCAGTTCAATTGAAGCCGCGTTAGTATCTTCATTAACCTTTAAAACACTCAGCATTTTAATCAGCATAGTATTGCGCGAAATCAGCTCCTCAATAAAAACGGGATTTGCCTCAACATAATTATATAAATTACACATATTGTTATCAGCCCCAAATCCGCCATTATATTTTTTACTATCATAATACCCTGCCAAAACATCTTCGTCCAAATGCAAATTAACCCAAGCCCCTAGGCCCGCGTTAAAATCTTTTTCTTGTTTCCATATTTTATTTTTAGTAAATTCCGGAAAAAAGGCGCTATTATAATTTAACATCGGCTTTATAATATCCAATGTTATCCAATACAAATTATTGTTCCAGGTGTAATTATTAAAATTGCCCAATTCTTTTTTAATATCTTGGGCAATCTCATTATAATTTTGATAACTTATGTTATCAATAAAATATTGGGTGCGATAAGAATCTTCAATAGGATAAACAAGATTGATAATATCCATGCCCGTTCCGCCGCAACGATATTTTTCTCCTTTTTTCCGGCTGCAAATTGTTTTATCGGCATTTGCGGGTACAATCTCTTTATTATAAACCAGCTCCTCGCCTGTTAACTTTTTAAACAAGTAATCATTCGGCCAATACGCGGCTTGCAGAAGCCGCATCCCCAAATAAGGGCGCAGTAGAATATCCCGCCTATCTAAACCGCCTTCAATTTTTGAAAAATTGTATTGAGAAATTTTTGACTGAATTTTATAAATATCTCCCATGCGATTTGGGTTATTTGAAGAAAATATTTCCGAGACATTATAATTTTCACCGAAAAATTCCCGCAAAGAATCGTGATAATGCAAATAAGTTAAATCCTGCCGTAAACCGCTGAAAAATGAAATAAATTTATACACAATCGCCCATTGATTTTTCAAATCCTGGTCATCATACAAATCCTTGGAAATTGAACAAGCGGCGTAAAAATTTAAAATCCAGTCGCTTTTATCAAACAAACAATTTTCGCAGATATCATTTTTATAATACAAAGGAAATTCTGATTTTAACCATTTTAAAGCCAAATAAAAATTATTTAATTTAGCGTTTACTTTATAATTTTCCGGAACAAAAAAATTCTTATAATCCAATTCGTAAAGAAAAACCGGAGATTTTTCCTTTTTTTGCGCCTGCCTGATAAACTCAACCTCTTTTTCAATATCAACGCGCATATATTCGGGGGTAATAAAGCTATACTTATCAGCTTCCTGCAAATTAAATTTATTTGGATCGGAAAAATTCACATCTTCAATAATTTGATCGTCAGTAGGCATTAGCAATTTTAAAAGAACCGTAAAATAGGCTAGCTGCAATCGCTGGCCCTCTAAAACAGGATCATTTACGGTACCCAGTTCGCTGTAAGTTTTTTTGTAGCGAGCCAACGAAATATCATACATTGATTTTCCAAGATTCCAGACATGCTCATAAAAAACATTTTTTTCAATTTCTTTATTTATTTCTTTTAGGGTGTTTTGATAATAATAAATTATAAAATCATTTGTAATAACTATCGGAATGTCTTTCGCTACTAATGACTGATAGCTGGAAAAAAAATCTTCATTATCAAAAACATCCTGTTTTTCTATGATAGCAAAACCATTTTTATTCAAATCTTCTAAATATGGATCCAAATTGATTTTTCGAGAAATTTCATAATAATTTTTAACATCAATTTTTATATTTAACGGCAGTTCATAAGTATTCAAAGTTGAATTAAAATCATCTTTCGGCTTTTCATAAAAATAACCGAAACTGACATTTTCCGCAATCAACACTTCGCTTGAGGTGCCTAGGCTATATTTATTATCCCCGCCGTTATCCGGAAAAGTCGGCAATTTATTAACTGAAGATGTGGAAATCTTCGCGGGTTCAAATATTGGGGTATTGCCCGCGCCTGACTTTTGAAAAAAAACAACATAAAGAATAAAAAAGAAAAGAATAATAATAATTATACATCCGATAATTACAAAAATATTGCTGTTGGGATCGGAAATAGTTGATCTGTTTCCGAAAATTCTCTCCCGACTCTTTATTTCTTTTTTATTATCTTCTAAAAACATATTTATATTATAACATAATTTTGTAAAATATTAAAAAAATCGGAATAAAAAAATCGCAGAAAATAAAGAAGCTTAGCTTCGGGTACCCGAAGCTAAGCTTCTTTATTTTCTGCGATTTTTATTTTATCAAACTATATTTTCCATCAACTTTAGTAAATTTATCTTTATCCATTAAAGCTAAAATTATAGTTGCCTTTTTTACCATTCTTTTTTTCAAAACCTTTTCTATAATATCTTCTCTTTTTAAGGCGTCCTCTTCGGATTCATCAAAAATTTCATCAATTACATCAGAAACAGTTCCGTTTTTATATCCCCATTCCTTAAGGCCGTAAAGCCCTCTGCCAATCAAAACATATCTATCGTCTAAAATTAATTCGTTATGGACCGTTGCCGGATTAGCTTTTTTATTGTCAAATGCGATTTCATTTATTTTTTCGGCAATTTCAACAAAATGCATCGGATCTCCGATATTTTTAAAAATCAAATATATTTTATCATTAATGGTTTTAGGCTTAATTTCCCTTGAATTATATAACCCCCAATAGCCGAATTTATTTTGTTCTATTTTTTTAGCCGATTTCAACAGCGAATAAAGAGCCTTGTTTTCATTAACTGTCTTAGCATTTTCATTAAAAAATTTATTTTGCAAAACCCAAGAAATATCCAAACTGCTATTAGTTTCTGTTTTTTCTTGATGCTTGTTATAACTATCTAATTTAAAAATATGATTAATTATTTCCTCTGTTTTGTAATAAGCCTTTTTATCTTTAATAAAAATTAATAATTCTTCAACCAACGCCTGTAAATGGCCTAATTCTCTAAATTTTAATTTATACGAACTTTTAAAATGCTTTGAATTATTATATTCTTCAAATTCATTATGAAGTAATTTTGTGATTAAAAAATTCAAATAATTTTTATGGATAGCTTTGTTTTCCACCTCAACTTTAAATCCGTTTACGGAAAAACCGACCAAAGCTTCTAATAAATATTCTTTTTCCATTAACCCGCCATGCTCCTCCAGTAATTGATAAATTACTTTTTTTAAATTGCTTATATAAGAATCCAAATTTTTAAGCTGTTGTAATTTCTTTACACTGGAAAATTCTATTTGCCTAATCCTTTCTCGCGTAAGACTATGAATTCCGCCGATATTTTCCAAAGTTTCTTTGTTTTTGCCATGCAGGCCATATCTTCTAATAACAACATCGCGCTCTCTCTTGGAAAGCTCGCTAAATAAATTATTGATTATTTCCACGGCGTCAAGTTTCGCAACTTCTTCCGCTTTTTTATTATCAATAATTTGATCTAATATAGATACATTTTCCATACTTTTAAAGCATATCAAGGCATGGGACACTTGTTAGGCATGAATTAAATTTACGAATTTTGCAAACAAAAAAATATGTTTTACAAAATTCAAATAAATTGTTTTAATAATATTTGACAATAATATAGCACAAAATTTAATATTAGTCAAGCTGAAACTTATTTAATTTTTTATTTTTTAAAAATTAACCATACGCCACTATCTAAAAACAAAAATTATTCGCTAATATTTAAAAAACTCTTGTAATACAAGAGTTTTGAATATTCTATTTTTTTCCGCGCAGCGGGTGTATAAATATCTTTTAAAAGATCAAATTCTTTTTATTTTTTTCAAAAAAATCCAGGCGATAAATCCGCCGCTTAAAGCTGTCGCCAGCTGCGGCCAAGACATCATTTGCGCGATTTTTGCCATCAATTCCTGCTTTATCAAAAGCTTGCTAATAATATTTAAGCTAAAATACAAAAAGGCGAATTTCAATAAAGAACCGGCTATCAAACCAACCCAATAGCCTTTAAAATTATTTTTAAAATAAAGATGGCTTTGATCAATAATTAAAACCAATAAAACATTTGATACCATTATAAAAGGAATTATCGGCGCTAAAATCGGCGGAATCAAGCCGCCTGACAAAGCCATAAGACTGGGTATAAGACATAAAACAAGCGCACTGCGAACCCCGACCGTAAATAAAACTATTATCAAAACAGCATTAACAATCGGACCGGTTAACCATTGGATATGAACAAAAAAAGGAATAAAAATAGCAATGCTTGCCAACATTAAAAAATTCGCCAGTGAAACAATATTCGGTTTTGTCAAAACGTTTTCTTTAATAATCATCAATTAAATTTAATAATTTTTTCTGCATTTTTAATGATAAACGTTCTTGCTTTAATTTTGCGATATTGATAATTTTTTTAAAATAAGTAAATATTTTATTTTCCTCGTCCGTCATAGCCTCGGCGACGGTGGATATCATTTTATCATCTTTATTAAAATTTTCATTTACCTCAAACTTACCGGCGATTTTACCGAATAGATCATCCTCTGAAATTTTTATTACGTCTCCGCCGTGAAAATCACTTTCATTTTTTACAATATAAACCGCCTTAGCGGCCGCTGTAGACAAATCACTGTGTTTTGTGAAGGCGAAATTATTTATTTTTTCTATATTTAAATCTTTTTCTTGTTTTTGTAAAAAAACAAAAAAACTACTATCTATAAAATTAACACATCTTTCAGTTCTTTTCGGCTGACAGCAAACCAGTGTGATGGAAAAAATCAAAGACGCCGCAGCAGCAGTGGCAAAAACAATTTTTTTTGCGCTTAAAAAATTACTTGGGGAAGCAATACTTAAAAATTTTTCAAATCTTTTAAGCTCGCATTTTCCAACATCGTTCTTTAAATGCCTGCAAACGGCATCTCTGGCCTCTTTATGAAGATTAAACCATTCGCTTGCTGAAATTTCATCTTTATCTTTTAATATTGTTTGCTCTTCTTTCGGCAAACAAACTAATATCTCATCTAATAAAGATGAAATATTTTTAAGATTATTTTTCTTATTTGGAACTTTTTTGGCTTTAACGGCCCGAATCGCTTTCTCACTGCTATCCGCAATATTGAATTCCATCAAAAGAAAATCAATTATGTTTGTTTTGTTATTTTTGTTATGCACGGGGTTATAAAAATAATAAAATTAATAAATATATTATAACATATTTTTTAAAATCCCCAAAACACAAAAACTCTTGCAAAATTCTTATTCTTGTGGTAATATCAACAAAGTAACAAACTAATAATAGATTTTGCTAAGATTATATGAAAAAAGATATTCACCCAAAATATAATGATAAAGCCACGGTAATATGCGCTTGCGGCAATTCATTTACTACCGGCTCAACTTTAGATGAAATTAAAACCGAGCTTTGTTCGGCTTGCCATCCTTTTTACACAGGCAAGCAAAAGCTAGTTGATACCGCGAAAAGAGTTGAAAAATTCCAAGCCAAAATTGATTCCGCTAAAAAAATGTCTGGCGCGAAAAAAGGTAAAACAGCCAAAAGAGCGGCTAAAGCAACAATAAGGGCGACAAAAACATCAAAAACAACCGCAACAACTACCGCTAAAAAAACAGCTGGCAAGAAAAAAGAAAAAAAAACAGTAAAGAAAACCGTAAAAAAAATTGACAAAAAATAACTATTTTAAAACGGCTATTTTTGTTTTGGCTATATTTATGCCTTAAGCAAAACAAAAATAGCCGTTTTTATATATAAATATGCATCAAGAAATAATCAAAAAATTCAAACAGCTTGAGCGTGAGCTGTCAAAACCGGATATTATTAATGATATTAAAAAATATACCGAAATATCCAAAGAGCGCGCTGAAATAAAAGAAGCGTATGATTTGATAATGGAATCAGAAAAAATTAAACAAGAAATTATTGATAACAACGAGATAATCAAAAATGAAAAAGATTTAGAAATAATAAAAATGGCGCAAGAGGAATTAGAGGAATTAAATTCAAGGCAGAAAAAATTAAGCCGCGAAATTGATGAATTGCTGAACCCTGAGAATCCTAATGATAAAAAAAATATTATCATGGAAATTCGCGCCGGCACCGGCGGCGATGAATCCGCGCTTTTCGTTGCCGATCTTTTTCGGATGTACTCAAAGTTTATAGAAAATAATAAATGGAAAATAAATATTCTTGATTCAAGCCCAATCGGCATTGGAGGATTTAAAGAAATTATTTTTGAAGTAGCAGGCATTGGCGCTTACGGCTTGCTTAAATACGAAGCAGGCACGCACCGCGTCCAACGGGTTCCGGAAACGGAAAAACAAGGACGCGTCCACACATCCGCGATTACAGTCGCTGTTTTGCCTCAAGCCGAAGAAATTGATTTGGAAATCAAAGCTGAGGATATTCGCGTTGATGTTTATTCAGCATCCGGTCCCGGAGGACAAAGCGTAAATACTTCAAATTCGGCAGTACGCATCACACACATTCCCACCGGAACTATTTCCCAGTGCCAGGATCAAAAATCCCAGCACCAAAACAAAGAAAAAGCTATGCAAGTTTTGCGATCCCGCGTCTTGCAAAAAATTGAAGAAGAAAAACAAACTAAAGAATCAGCAAAACGCAAAGCTATGATCGGTTCAGGCGACCGCTCGGAAAAAATCCGCACTTACAACTTCCCTCAAGACAGAATCACTGACCACAGAATAAAAAAATCATGGAACAATATGAATTCCATCTTAAACGGCGATTTGGAAAAAATTATCATAGAATTAAAAAGAGCCGCACAGTAAACTGAGCGGCTTTTAAAAATTTCACTTTACATTATCACACCTATGACAATAAATCAAGTGTTGGCAATTGCCACGATAAAATCGCGAAAAAATAAAATTCCAAATCCGAATATGGACGCGGAAATTTTATTGGCGCGTATTTTAAAATGTTCGCGGGAGTATCTTATTACTCATTTTGATAAAAATTTAAATAATCAAAAAATAAAACTTTTTGAAAAATATATCAGCCGCAGAGTTAAAGGCGAACCAATTGCCTACATTACAGGACATAAAGAATTCTACGGGCTTGATTTTTTTGTAAATAAAAACGTCCTGGTCCCAAGACCTGAAACTGAATTAATGGTTGATGAAGTATTGAAGCACGTAACACACAGCACACAGCACACAACAATTATTGATATCGGGACAGGGAGTGGGTGTATTATTATTACGCTCGCAAAAAAATTAAAGGAGCTTAGCTCCGAAACTTCGGAGCTAAGCTCCTTTAATTTTTTTGCGACTGACATTTCATCCAAAGCACTTTACATCGCTAAAAAAAATGCCAAATCTCGCGGCGTAAATAAAAATATCAAATTCCTTTGCGGTAATTTGCTTGAGCCTATTTTAAATAATCCTAAAAATCTCAAACATCTCAACAATCCCCAAAATCCCATAATAATCACCGCTAATCTCCCCTATCTCACTCCCGCGCAAATCAAAAATTCTCCAACCATTCAAAAAGAACCGAAATTGGCGCTCACGGCCAGCAATGACGGACTAAAATATTATCGCGAATTATTTAATCAAATAAATTCTATCAATCTATCCGCCTGTCCGCAAATAACCTTGTATTTAGAAATTGATCCATCGCAAAAAACAAACATTTCAAAATTAATCAAACAAAAATTCCCACAGGCAAAATTTCAAATAAAAAAAGACCTGCGCGGCCATGATAGATTGGTGAAAATTTTTATTTAATATTCAACCTCATACCCCGGGTTAACAACCTCTATCCAAGTCGTCCCGCGATTGAATTCAAATTCATCATCTTGCAAATTATAAAATTTAGTTCTTGAATTCAAATCTTTCTTTTTCCAAAAACCTTTTTCACACGCGCCATCCAAACAAACCAAAGACTTTCCTTTGCCGACATAATAAAATTCTTGCCGCATTTCTTCGTCAAGAACTTCGGAATCAACGTATTGAATAATAATATTTTTGGCAAAAATTTCTTGATTATCACTAACCAGCTGTTTTTTGCCGCCAACATATCTTAAATAACTATTTTGTTCCGGGATATATTTCCAATCAACTTTAAATTCAGATAATAAAAAATTAATCGTAATATTTTCTTCGTCCGCCATAGTTTCAGCGACGGCGGATACCGTTGTTTCCTTAACTGATTTTTTTTCTTCATCCTTATATTTCCAAACAGAGTATTCCGATTCGCCTAACTCTTTTTTCTCTAAATACTTCCGCAAATTAGCCAATGATGAATAGATATTATGCGGCGCATCCTTTTCGGTATCGCGCCAAAAATATGTTCCATTATAAAATTCATTAATATGCAAAGCCTTTTCTTTTATCATCTTAGCCAGCGCTTCCGGACTTCCGCCAACATGCGTATAAAACGCTGACAATTCATTTGACCAATCAATAAAATACGGCCTGGCGCTTCTGATTGGCCCGATTTTTTTAACATTTTCATTGCCGGCAAAAAAAGCCATATACCGGGTAATTCCGCCCTCAGCTTCCGCCTCAATCACTAATTGCGCCTTTTCCAAGCCATAAGCCGGCCTGGCGTCAGGGTGATTATCAATCATAACCGCGATTGGATAAATATTTTCAAATTCTTCTTCAACATAAACGCCGTCAATCATTCTTATCGCCTTATTTTTATTATCTATTATTTTTTCCGTATCCGGCGATACTTCCGGCGCGGGTTTGATTTCTTCTTTACTTTTTGTTTCCCTGGACATCAAAACAAAAACTACAATCGCTAAAATAAGCGCGGCTAAAAAACACGCGGCACCGGCAAACATCCAAATCCGCATTTTTTTCCGCGCATTGGCAAGCTCATCCGCAAAAATCACATCTTCCTTTTCTTTCATCTTTTCAGGCAAAACTTCTTTTTTTAAATTTAAATTTTTATTTTCTTCCTCAATTTTCATTTAATTTCTTATTTTTTCCCTTTCTCTTTTTTCCCCTCCTCTTTTCCGGCCTTGTCCTCTTCCGTTGTTTCCTCTTTCTCTTCTTTTACCTCGCCTTCCACTGTCTTTTCTTCCTCTTCTTCTATCACGATTTTCGGTTCAACTACAGACGCGATTAAAGCGTCTTTTGAATTAATCAAATCTAAATTATCAGGTATCTCAATATCGGAAACTTTTATGCCGGCACCAAAAGAATCCAGTTTTGACAAATCAACATCAATTTTCTCTATTAAATCGCCCGGCAAACTGCTAACCTGTAAAACATCCATAGATTTAATCAATATGCCGCCAAGTTCTTTTATTGCTTTTGATTCTCCGATAAAATTAAATGGAATTTCAACTTCAATTTTTTTATTCATATCAACCCTATAAAGATCAACGTGAGTAATAGAATCTTTAACAGGGTCTTTTTGGACATCCTTGACAATAACCTTGATCGCTTCATTATCGCCTATTTTCAAATCAATTAAACTTGATTCCCCTGCCCTGGCGTATGCCATGTCAAAATCATAGTACTTAAATAATAATTTCACATTATCCTCGCTTAATCCATACAATATAGCTGGAATTCCGCCTTGTTTACGGATATCTTTTAAAGTGTCTTTTTCATTTTTTCGTGTCTTTGCGTTTAATTCAATTTTTCTTACCATACTTTTAAATTAATTAAAATACGCGGCTCACTATTTAAAAACCGCATATCTATATTTTGTTTATTTAATTAAATTATAAAAAACACCAATCGCGTAGCGTCTAAAGCGCTGGGTTTCTCAATTATATTAACAATAGAGCAATATAACAATATAATCAACCCTTAATCTTAGAACGAATTATTATGCTTTCAAGTATTCCAACCATAATTAAACAGGAAATCATCGCACTGCCGCCATAACTGACAAAAGGCAATGATAGGCCAACAACCGGCAATAAGCCGATGTTCATTCCAATATTAATAAACATTTGCAAAAAAATCAAGCTGACAGCGCCCAAAATAAAATAAATGCCAAAATCATCCTTGATTTTGCCAATATGATGAATTAGGCGAAAGTAAAATACCGAGAAAAAACCAATAATCAAAAATACGCCGAAAAACCCTAATTCCTCGGCAATCACCGCGAAAATAAAATCATTTTGCGCTTCGGGCAAAAACTTCAATTGAGATTGCGAGCCAAAACCGATTCCCCTGCCTGTTATTCCGCCGGAGCCAACCGCTATTATCGCTTGAGTAACATTATAACCCCTATCTAACGGATCAGCTCCCGGATTTACAAAAGTCATAATGCGCTGCCGCTGATAATCTTCAAAGAAAAAAAACCAACCGCCTAAAAACACTAATAATAAAATTACAAAAATTATTAATATATATTTCTTGCTAAAACCGGCAATATAAACCATTGCCCCCCACAACGCGAAAAGAATTAAAGCCGAGCCGAAATCAGGCTGCAACAAAACCAAAGCGATTAACACGGCTGTTGCCAAACCGGAAATTATTAAATATTTTAACGGATTTAATTTTACCGATACGCCGGAAAAATAACGCGCCAAAAAAATTAACAAAAATATTTTTACAAATTCAACCGGTTGCAAATTAAAAAAACCGAAATCAAACCAGCCTGTGGTATTACGAATTGTTTCACCGAAAAACAATACGGCAGTTAAAAGCAAAACGCCGGCAATGTAAAAATAAACATTAAAACTTCTTAAATTATAATAATCTAAAAAAGAAATAAAAAACAGCAGAAACATCCCCAATACAACAAAAAATATTTGTTTTTTAAAATTTAATAAATTCAAATCTTCATTGCTTAGGGCAATGCTGTAAATTTCCGCCAAACCGAAAATTATCAATAATACTATAGATACAAGTATTATCCAGTCATAATTTTTTAAATAAGCGAATATCTTATTAAACATTATTTTTCAGTACCGGTTTCACCGTCAAATCTTATATATATATCGTTTCTGGTAATATCCACTTCCGGATAAATCACAATATTGCCTACATTGCCTAAATCTTCCGGCCAAGTAATGCCTATTTCTTGCGTTTGGCCGGACATTAAGCGGTCGACGATACAGCGGTTAACGCCGATAATTCTACTGCCTTTGAATAATAAGGCGTTATAAGCAATATTCCAATAGTTATAGGCCGTATTGTTGGTAGTTGAAAAATCCAAAGTATTAATATTTATTTTTTCCGATAAAGCTGAGGATTTGGCGGGAGTAAATTCAATATCGCTTATTTTTATATCTAAATGCTCTTTGGCAAACAATGGCCAATTATCATATTTATGAAAATCAATTTTTTCCCATTCAATTTTATCAATAACAAACTCCGCGTTTTTGTTTTGTGTTTCCAATTTTTCGCCTAGCAATAAAATATATTTTGTTTCTCCCGGCAAAATAAAATTATTTTCTTTTCTGCTATTTTGATTGCTTACGCGAAAATAATAATCAAAATGAACCCAATATTTATCATTGGGATTTCTGATTTTGACATAAAAATCAAATTTACTGTCGCTTGTTGCTATTGCTCCGGGCTGATTAATTTCCAAATTTTTCGCGAAATTTTTAGATAAAGCTTCATAATTAACTAAATTAGGGACAATAAGGCCTTGGATTAATTTTTTATCCTGTTTTATGCCAAATAAAACCTGACTGCCAAAAACAATAAAATACATGCCCCAAAAACACGCGATTATCAAAACCAAAAAAATCGTAAAAATTAATTTAAAGTTTTTTCTATTGGCAACAAGCCATAAGCCAATCTGCATCTTTTTGATGCTGAGACCGCTAGGATCCTTGTAGCGATTTAAATTTACAGATGCCGGCGCTTTTTCTTTTGCTTCTATATTTTCTTGATTTTGACCGTCTTCTTCGCCTTTCTGCTTTAATTCAAGCTCATCCTCAATTTCATTATAATTTCTCTTATTTTTATTTTTTTGCAATAAATCAATCATAAATATATTCTATCAGTTTTTATTTATTTTTTCAACTTGACATTTTTTTTATTTTTTTGTATTATTAACAATACACAAACAACTGCCCGAAAAGGAGTTGTTTTTAAATACACAAGCTATGCCCAAGGGGCACTAACAGTAGTCGGGAATATTCAAATTCCTTGACTATAAATTAATTTAATGTTAGCTTAAATTTATGTCAAAACTGGCAAATTACATTAAAGGCTCAGTTGAGGAAATGAAAAAAGTAACATGGCCGACTAAAAAAGAAACACAAAACTATACTTATTTGGTAATCGGTATTTCTTTGGTTGTTGCCGCGTTTCTAGGCGCCCTGGATTATATATTTTCTCTTGTACTTGAAATGCTTCTTAAATAACGTTATCGCCCTATGGGCGACCACGCCCCTACGAATACGGGATCCTCCTTCGCTAAAGCTTCGGAAGGACAAGCATACGAATTAAAATTATTCCATTTTTTAAATAATCACTATTTAATTCTCACAATTTATTCGCAATTCGCGGATTAGCATTTATTCGCGGATTAGCATAACTCATAACTTATATGGCTAAACAAACTCTTAATCAAGGAAGGCGCTGGTATGTACTGCATACCTATTCCGGCTACGAGGAAAATGTTGAAAAAAATTTAAAACAAAGAATTGAATCCATGGATATGGATGATAAAATTTTTAATATTTTAATTCCCACGGAAAAAAAAATTAAAATCAAAAACGGCAAAAGAAAAGTGGTTGAAGAAAGAATTTTTCCCGGTTATGTTATGGTGGAAATGATTGTAACCGATGAATCTTGGTATGTTGTCCGCAACACGCCAAATGTTACCGGTTTTATCGGCACCGGCACCATACCAACGCCAATCAGCGAGAAAGAAATTAAAACGCTCCAGAAAAAGATGGGCGTTGAAGAGCCAAAATTTAAAATTGATGTTTCTGTGGGCTCACCGGTTTCTATTACTGACGGACCGTTTAAAAATATGGAAGGAAAAATTACCAGCATTGATGAAGCTAAAGGCAGAATTAAAGTTCTGGTTTCAATGTTCGGCCGCGAAACACCTGTTGAATTGGATTTTTTACAAATTAAGAAAATATAATACATAGTTAAAAGTAGAAAGTTAAAAAGTTATAAAGTGATAATCTTTATAAAGTTTCTCTTTAAAAAAACTTTCAACTTTATAACTTTATAAACTTTCAACTTAAATATATGGCTAAAAAAATATTAACAGTTATAAAATTACAAATTCCAGCCGGACAGGCTAATCCAGCTCCTCCGATAGGACCGGCTTTAGGCCAGCATGGCTTGCAAATTCAGGACTTCTGCGCAAAATTTAATGACGCGTCTAAAAATCGCATGGGAGATATAGTGCCGGTTGAAATTACCGTTTATGAAGATAGAACTTTTAACTTTATAATGAAAACACCGCCGGCAGCGGAATTAATCAAAAAAGCGGCCAAACTTAAAAAGGGCTCGGGCAAACCTTTGGCTGAAAAAATCGGCTCAATCACACAGACTCAATTAAAAGAAATTGCCGAAATTAAAATGCCGGATCTTAACACCAATGATGTTAACCAAGCAATGAAAATCATTGAAGGCACCGCGCGGCAAATGGGTGTGGAAATTAAATAAATTAATAATTTGTGGGAGAAGATATTAGTTAAAAGTTATAAAGTAAAAAGTTATAAAGTTATTAAAAATAACAGACTTTATAACTTTATAAACTTTTTAACTTTCAACTTCGCTATAACCACGAAAAATATATGAAAAAAGAAAAAAATTCTTCTAAAAAAAAGGAAGAAAAAACAATTACTCCTGAATTTGATAAACAAAAAATTTATTCACTGGAAGAAGGAATTGAGTTAACTAAAAAACTTTCAAAAACTAAATTTGACGCGTCAGTTGAGGCGCATTTTCGTCTGGGAATTGACGCTAAAAAAGGCGACCAGCAAATCAGAACCGCTGTCAGTTTGCCTCATGGAACAGGAAAAACCATTAAGGTTGCCGCCTTTGTCAGCCCGGAAAAAGAAAAGGAAGTAAAAGCCGCCGGAGCTGATTTTGTCGGCAGTGAAGACTTGATCGCGAAAATCAAAAAAACCGAAAAAACCGATTTTCAAGTAGCGGTTGCCGAGCCGGCAATGATGAGAAATTTATCTCAAATTGCCAAAATTTTAGGAACCCGCGGTCTTATGCCATCGCCAAAAAACGAAACCGTTACCCCAAATCCGGCAAAGGCCGTTGAAGAGCTAAAAAAGGGCAAAATAAGCTTTAAAAACGACGATACCGGCAATATTCACGTAATAACAGGCAAAGTTTCTTTTGATGATAAAAAATTAATTGAAAATTTCACGGTTTTAATTGACACTATAAAAAAAGTCAAACCAAATAAAGCTAAAGGTATCTATATTAAAAATATCAGTATATCTTCGTCAATGGGGCCCGGAATTAAAATTGTCGTGCCTAAATAAAATATATTAAAAATTATATACAAAATAAAACCCCTTTACGGGGTTTTATTTAATTTGCGCTTAAAACTAAAATTTGATAAAATAAAAAAGCGCTAAATAAAACTCATATAATAAATCTTTATGACTAAACTTAAAGAACCAAAAACATCCCGGCTTTCATGGGATGAATTTTTTATGAATATGGCTATTTTAGCCGCCAAACGCACAGCTTGCCGCTATGTGGAGGCTGGCGCGGTGTATGTTGATAAACATAATCGCGTTATATCTGTCGGCTACAACGGCCCAACCGAAGGCGATTACCACTGTATTGATGTAGGTTGCGCTAAAGTTGACGGTGATCCGCAAACAGGGAAACTAAAACGTTGCCGCGGCGCCCATGCGGAGGTAAACGGAATGATAAATGCTGTTGACATTACCAGGTTGCGCGGCGCAACGCTTTATACAGCCACATTCCCCTGCTATGACTGCATGAAATCGCTAAATAACGCCGGTATAAGAGAAATAATATATCTTGAGGAATATGCCAGAATAAAAAAAGGCGGCAGAGGCACTGAAAAAGAAAATGAAGCCCGCGAACTTGCCGACACGCGAGGAATAAAAATTCGTAAATACAGCGGCAAAGTATATATTAATTGCGACTATAAAAAGAAAAATTAATAAACTTAAATTGTCATTGCGAGCGCCAGCGAAGCAATCCCGTGTCACAGAACACCGTATGTGAATTTGCAACGGACGGTGCAGGTACCACGGGCTTGCTTCGCTGGCGCTCGCAATGACACAAAAAAATATGATCTTAGGCATAAAAAAATTACATGAATTAGTTAAAAATAATAATCTGGTGGAAAATTTATGCGAACGTGAAAAAAATAATCCTGAAGGAGCGGGATTTGATTTAAGAATTGCCGAAGTTTACAGTCTGGAGGGTTCCGGTTTTTTAGGTGTTGATGACAGGGAAACGCCGCAAATTGAATTATTGGCAAAACACGACCCAAACAAAGATAAAAGCGATAATTTTTATGTTTTTAAACCGGGAGAGTACTACTTAATCAAAACTATGGAAAAAGTTAATTTACCCACTACCTTATCAGGAATTATTTTTCCGCGAACAACACTGTTTAGATCAGGTCTCGCGCTATTTAACGGAGTAGCCCAGCCCGGATATTCCGGCGAACTGACTTTTGGATTATCCAACCTGGGAAAATCAAATATAAAAATATCATTCGGCGCCCGTATCGTCCACATTACTTTCCACGACATTCTTGGCGAAGGCAGTCAATATAGAGGCCAATGGCAAGGAGGAAGAGTCGCTACTGACGGGGAGGAGATGCAGGTTTAAAAAATTAATAAGCTTATACCATGCCAAAACAATTACCTCAAAATATCAAACAATTATTATCAGAAATCGGAGAGAAAACTGTATTGTTTCGTCTCTATTTGCTAACAAAAAATACTAAATGGGAGGTTTATAAAAATTTAAATGAAATCGGTTGCGACATAATTCTATTTAACAATGAAACTTCCAATAAAATTAAAATAGAAGTTAAAACACGACAAAGATTATACACGACAAGTCGCCATAGATTTTTTGATTTTGCTTTAACTGAAAATGAATATAATAACGCAGGTTTTTTAATTGGATATTGGTATGATAAAAATTATTTTTTTATTGTCCCAACAAAAGAACTAAAAGCAACTTTAAGCAACAATAATAAAAAATATAAATTAAGAATTAAATATAATGTAGATAGTACACTATGTGATACATCAAAAAAATATTTAAATAGATGGAATTTCATTGAAAACGAATTAAAAACTATTTTAAATTTATGCAAAAACATCACCCAGAACATCAATACCTAAACCTAGCCCAAGACATCTTGGATAACGGCTCGGATAAAAAACTTTTTTTTACTCCGGAAATTTTGGATGAATATAAAAAAAAGGGAGAAAAACCTCCTTTTATTCGCTCGGTTTTTGGCAGGCAAACAAGATATGATTTATCGCAAGGCTTTCCGTTACTCACCACTAAAAAAACCTTTTTTCGGGGAATTGCCGAAGAGCTGATTTGGTTTTTGTCCGGAAGCTCAAATATTAAACCGCTGGTTGATAAAAATGTCCATCTTTGGGATGAATGGGCATGGAAAAGGTACCATAAACATTGCTTGGCAAACGACCCGAAAAACGATTTAACGCAAATTGATTTTATCGCCAAATTAAAAAAATTGCCCGCAAATGATCCCTGGGTTGTGGAGTGGGGTGATTTAATAATAGTTTATGGAAAAATGTGGCGCCGCTGGCCGGCATCTGACGGGCGGGAGATTGATCAGCTTGGTTGGATTATTGACGGTCTTAAAGACAAGCCATACAGAAAATCTTATGTTCTTTCCGGCTGGAATCCCGACTATATTTACGCCATGGCGTCAAAAGGCAACGCCAACGAGGTGCCGCCTCTTTGCCATACGACTTTTCAGCTTGCGGTAACAAATAATAAATTAAATTTAGGACTTTATCAAAGAAGCGCCGATCTATTTCTCGGCGTGCCTTTTAATATCGCTTCTTACGCTTTATTATTATTAATGATCGCGCAAGTTGTCGGCATTGAACCCGGAGAATTTGTCCACACTTTCGGCGATGTGCATATTTATTCAAATCATTTTAAACAAATCAAAGAACAAATCAAGCGAAAACCTTTCCCTCTCCCAACCCTAAAATTAAATCCTGATATTAAGAATATTGATGATTTTAAATATGAAGATGTTACTTTGGAAAACTACCAATCTCATTCTCCGCTAAGGGGTGAAATTGCGAATATCGGGGGGTTTTAAATAAAGATTCTTCTGACTTTTCCGCGGGTAATCATAAATTTTTAAACCCAATCTCTCTATTTGTCATTCCAGGGGCGCGAAACGCAACCTGGAATCCAGGAGGGCGAGAAATAAATAAACAATATCAAATAAATATAGTTCGTGCATTTTACCCCTGGATCCCGGATATTTTTTCTTGTCGCTTAAGCTCCAAGAAAAAATTCCAGGATGACAAATATGAGTGTTTTTGATTGAAATAATAAAAGATATAGTATTTAAACCTACAAAAAAACCTAAATAAGCAATATGACTACAAACAAAAAATATAATGAAATTTGGGAATTAGCAAAACCTTACTTGGAAAAAGGCAAAATGAAAAATTTTGTTTTGCATACAAAGGGAGTAGTTAAAGCTATGGAATTGTTATTACAAAAAGAAAGTGGAGACAAGGATATTCTTATTCCAGCCGCAATTTTGCATGATGTTGGCTGGGCAAAAGTTCCCGCGGCATTACAAAAAAGCAATAATAAAAAAGAAAAAATACAAGCGCTTAAATTACATATAGAATACGCGCCGAAAATTGTTAGAAAAATTTTATCTAAAACAAAGTATAATAAAAAACAAATCAAAACAATAATTGAAATAATCGTGGCTCATAAATTTAAAACCCCGATAAGACCGGATAAAAGGTTGTTAATTGATGCTGATAACTTATCAGACGTATTTAAAGAGCAATTTTATAGCGACGCAGAATCATATAATGTTACTCCTGAACAAAATTATAATTTTAGAAAAAATGATAATACATTTTATACAAAAACAGCAAAAATAATTTTTGAAAAAGAACTAGAGAAAAGAAAACAAGAATTTAAAATTTAGACACATTTAACAAACTTAAATATGCTTTCAATGATCGTAGTAGTCGGTAAAAACCGCGAAATCGGCTATAAAAATAAATTACTTTGGGATATTCCCGAAGATATGGCCAGATTTAAAAAATTAACCACTGGGCACGTGGTTGCTATGGGCGATAAAACTTTTGAATCAATTGGAAAACCGCTGCCAAACAGAACAAATATAATAATTACAAAAGATAAAAATTATAAAGTTTCAGAGGGCTGTTTTGTCGCGCATTCTATTGAAGAAACAAAAACCAAAGCAGAAAGACTTGATAATAAAGGAGAAATTTTCATAATCGGCGGCGGCACTATTTATAAATTATTCTTACCGTTAATTGACAAGCTTTACATAACCGAAGTTGACGACGCCCCCGAAGCAGACACTTTTTTCCCTGACTATTCTGAATTTAAAAAAGTTATTTTTGAGGAAACACATGAAACAGATGATTTGAAGTTTACTTTTAAGGAATTGGAACGTTAAATTTATGAATTCAAACAAAAAAATAATAGCCGTTGTCGGAATGTGCGGCGCCGGTAAAACCGAGGTTGTTAATTATTTGAAAAAAAAATTAAATTGTCCGAACGTTTATTTCGGCGATGTAACTTTTGATCGCATGAAAGAGAAAAGTATTGAAATTAATTATGAAAACGAACAAATTACTCGGGAAAAAATTCGGCAAGAGCTTGGCATGGGGGCTTACGCGACACTATCTCTGCCAAAAATTAAAAAGACGCTTGAAGATAATAACATTTGCTTAGTTGAAAGCCTCTACTCATGGTCGGAATACAAAATTATGAAAGATAATTTCGGCGATAATTTTTACACTCTGGCGGTTTTTGCATCGCCTGCCACCAGATTCGCGCGTCTGACAAATCGGAAACATGAAAGGCCGATGAATTCAAAAGAAGAATTTATCCGGCGCGATTATAGTGAGATTGAAAATATTGAAAAAGGCGGACCGATTGCCAGATCTGATTTTTTAATTTATAATGAAACTAGCATTGACGATTTAAAAAAACAAATTGATAATATTATTAAAAAAATTTTAAAAAATTAATTAAAAAAATAAATGGACAAAAAAACAATTATTGGAATTATCGGCGAACAAGCCGGCGGAAAAGGCGCCGCGGCTGATATCATTAGGAAACATTTTGGCGGATCCAGGCTAACTGTTTCCAGCATCCTTAGAAGAACACTGGACAGCCTTTATCTTGATTCTACTCGCGACAGCCTGGTTAACTTAGGAATAATTTTAAAAAAGGGTTTTGGAAATGATATTCTAATGAAAGCAATGCTTAAAGAAGTGGAAAACGAAGATACTGATTTGGTAATTGTGGACGGCTTTCGCATGCCGGGCGACCCGGACGTTTTCAAAGAAGCTTACAACGGCAATTTTTATTTAATATATGTTACGGCCGGCCAAAAAATTCGTTACGAGCGCAGTGTAAAAAGAGACGAAAAAGTCGGCGAAAGCGATGCCGCTTTTGAGGAATTTGCCGCCAAAGAAGACCTGGAAACCGAAAAGTACATAAGCGAAGTCGGCAAAACAGCTGATTTTAAAATTGAGAATAACGGAAACGAAAAAGAACTGGAAAAAAAAATATTGCAAGTTATGAAAAAAATATAAATTATTTTTTGTCATCAACCAGAAACCGAGTTTCCGAATTTTGTT
>JAGLYP010000042.1 GCA_023132155.1 Candidatus Parcubacteria bacterium | reverse complement strand
CAATATTTTAACAAGTTCGTATATAACTTGTTGTATGAAATTTTTGAAAAAAGAGATAATTAATTTTTTTCAAAAACTACACACAACAAGTGATATGAGACTGCGAGAAATGATAAATTTGTTTTTGTTCTTTAATATCTAAAAATTAAAAAATCAGAATTGGGCTTAAATAAGGAGGTAAACAGTGATAACACCAAGTTCTAGTTACGGGAAGCGCAAGGATGATTTTATGTATGTATTGAAATTTTCAAGTTTTATGGCACTTACAGTATTTTTTCATGAAAACCCAAAATTTCTGGAACAATTGTCAAAATACAAAAGCTATATAGAAACGTCGCCACGGTTAAATATCCCCGACGCATGCTGGCTCAATATCAGCAATAACGACTTTCAGATGTTTAATCAATTTTTAGGAATTACCTTAAATCACCTGAAAAAAGGCATGAAAGTCAAAAATAAAAAGTCAGGGAATGTTGGTATAGTCTTGTATAACAGAGAAACGCTTGATGATTCTGAGTATATCAAAATTCGAACCGACAAAGGCTATACAAAGTGGCTACTTAAAAATCTTGAACCAACTAAATGAAATTTTTACTGGAGGAAGGGAATGCCCAATCCCTTCCACCCAATTCTGATTTTTTAATAAATATTAATGAAAACAAAAACAGATTTATCATTTCTCTCCGTCCAAATTTTATTTATAAATATAATTTTAAAAAGGAATAAATAAAACTTCTCATATCACTCCTGTTAGATGAAATAACTAAATTCTTTTCAGCTATCGCTGAAAAATTATTTGGCAATTTTATTTTATTAACTTTTTAAAAAATATGAAAATCAAACTATTGACATCATTATTTTTATTAATTTTTTTTACAATTGGCTGTTCAGAAAATATTACAATTGAGCAGTCTGTTACTTCTCCAAATATTCGTGCTGAAATAAAAACATACATCGACAATCTTTATGGGCTTGAAATAATTTCTACTGCACATACGACTGATGGGAAAAAAGAAAAATCTGAAAAATTTTTGCCCGAAGAACCAAAACAATTTACAGCTGGTAGATATAAGATAATATTTGGTAGTGGCAATAATAAAAAAACACTAATAGCGCAAACCGAAGAAAAAGTAGGGCATATTTCACCAATTACACCAGGGATAACAGATATAGGAGGGTATATTCAAATTGTTAAAAATGATAACGAGAATAATTCTGGAATTAATCATACTACTTGGGGTAATGGAGCTACAAAAATAATTAATGAAAAATTAAATACTGATGAGCTTGATTATTTCATACGTATGCTATACAAAAAATTTAATAATAATATGGTTTATGGGCAAACAAAAAAAATTAATAAAGTTAAGGATTATGCGCTGGCAATAAAATTTAGCGGGAAACCAGGCATAAAAGATTATCATAATGGGCTTAAAAAATTAATAAAATAAAATTGCCAAATAATAATTTCGCTTCGCTCATTGAATTCAGTTACATCATCTAACAGCACGATATCCGGTTCGCGCTTGGCTAACGCCAAATGCTCACTCAAATTCTTGCTTCCTTCGGTCGCAAGAACTTCGGATATCGGCAATGTTATCGGAAATTATGCTTTTAAACAAAATAATTCTGGAAGGCTAATCTAAAAAAGGAGGTAAATACTAATGACCGTTGATAAAAAAGTGTGTCTTAAAATTCTTGATAGAGCTCTCAGGGTTTATCCAAGACCAGTGGACTTTAAGGGTCAAGCCAAAAATTTTCAAAAATTCGCTGACCCGGATTTTCAAAAATTCGCTGAAGAGCATGGCATTCTGCCAAAAACCGATATTGAAGTATGGGAAACACGCCCCGACACATTTAGCATCTTCAAAGCATAAGCGCTTTCCTATTGTGGCAAGGATTGCTAAAATCCTTGCCCGCCTTCCAGAATTATTTTGTTGATTGCTAGTCGCAATCATGGCTAACGTCATTAAGAGCAGAACTGTCCGATAACAGCGTGTATGCGGTTCGCGCATTCCTAACGGAATATGCTCACCCAAATTCAGTTTCCGTAATTTGCTAGTCCCGCAACTGGCGGGACAATTTTAGCAAATTACTCCAACTGAACTTCGCATACACGCGATTGTTATGTGCAATAGCTTCATTATCATTACGCTACATCATATAACAAGTTGTATCTGATTCCGAAGAGGAGAAAAATCACTTATAAAATTTGTATAAACTAAAACCACAAGTAGGACAAAAAGTGAAAATTAAATTGGTCATTAGAAACAAAGACGCAGTTGTTGGACTAGAGTTAACAACCATCATAGAACGCCCCTATCTTCCACCAAAAGGAATGGTGTTCACAATCGGCGGCATAATCGACGAAGCTATGTAGATGATTACTATGACGATATCCCTCAAAATAAAGGATACGACATTGAAGTCTGGCTTTTCACCGACGACAATGATGGTTTAAGGAAATTACAATCTGCAGGCTGGACACCAAACTAGCCACACTTGGTATGCCCCTCCAGATTTACCAGGAGGGGCACCATTTTATAAGTGATTTTTCTCCTCTTCTCCATCTAAATTTTGAAAATAATTATTATATAATAAGGAATTTTCAAAACTTCAGATACAACTTCTGTTAAGTGAAATTCAGAATCCCGCCTTTAAAAGTAAACTTTATATAGTTATATAATTAAATTAATATTATGACATACAAAATGTTAAAAATTACAAATCGTCTCAAAATTTTTATTTCTTTGATATTTGTTTACACTGTTATATTCCTTTTCCTCTTAAATGGATTTATAACCAGTCAATTATGGTCTTCTATAATGCCACTTGCCGTGGCTTATGCTTTATTGATGGCAATTACAGGATTTATTCTAGGATTTAAGGATAAGGTAATTGATAGCAAAATAGGCTTAGCTTTTCTTTATCACTTCTACACATTCATAGTTGTAAATGTTGTTGGTATAGTTTTATGGGTACTAATTTTTCATAAAGGAAGTATCCTGAATTACTTTTTAGGTATTCTAGTTTGGGGTATTGGTTTATTAGTTCATTATTTATCAAGTAGAAAAAAGTGAGGTGACATGACATACAAACATAAGCAAATCGGGTATTTACCAATTATTGCAATAATTATTCCATTATTAATATTATTTTTTGTTATGATTTTAACTGAATTTAATCAAATTTTATTAATAGGATTTTTTGCTTTATTACTGGCTTTAATATTATTTCCCTCATTGACCGTAGAAATAAATAAAACAAAACTTATTGTTAAATTCGGTTTTGGAATTATAGGTAAAAAATTTAATTTGAGAGATATTAAATCCTGTCATGCTATAAAAAATCATTGGTATTATGGTTGGGGAATCAGGATAACTCCTCATGGTTGGTTGTATAATATTTCAGGTTTGTCAGCCATTGAGATACAGATGAAAAATGGTAAAACATATAGAATAGGTACAGATGAACCAAAAAAATTAGAACATGCAATCATACAAGCGATTAAATAAATTTAACAAACGGCGGGATTCTGAATTCAAGCCACGCTGCGCTCTCACTTCACTGCGTTTCGTTCGGGTCACTTAACAAGGGATATACGGTTCAGCCCTCGGCTCGGGCTTCACCCAAATTTTTCTTCCGCTACGCTACAGAAAAACTTCGTATATCCCTGATGTTGTGTGAAATAGCCCTTCACGTTCCTGCTAAATCCAAGTTCAGATAAAAAAAAGCCGCTACTTAATTTCACGGCTTGTTTAAGGGCTACATCACATAACACGGAATATCAGGTTAAGCCAATAAAAATTTTTGATTTCTTATTAATTTAATAAGGATAAATCAAAAACTTCAGATATACTAAATGTTAGACGAAATTTATTTTTAAAGCACTTTTAAATAGGAAAAAAAATATGGCATACCCACACACCCACAAACTAACATTCCCGCTCGAAAAATATCGTGTCAACAGCTATCGTTTTAGACAAGATTGCGCCTATGGCAATGTTCATTGGGGTATTCATCTTGGCGAAGACATAAATCGTTCTGCTGGCACAAAAGTAAGGTGTATCGGCAGGGGTAGGGTGGTTTATTCTGCTTTACATGCTGGTACAAAAGATAAAGGCAATTGGGGCAATATTGTCATTATTGTTCACAAACACCCAAAAACTAAAACGATATTTTTTTCGCTTTATGCGCACTTGCAAAAACGTCTTGTTAAAAAGGGGCAAAGTATTGATTTGGGACAAGTTATTGGTACCGTCGGTAAAACTAATTCACCTGAAAATGGCTGGTGGGAAGATGAACATTTACACTTTGCCATTTACGTTGGACATTGGGAGAAAAAAGTTTTGCCTGGATATTGGAAGAAAGGTAGTAAAAAAACTAAGTTGACATATTGGAAAGAACCAACAAGATTCATTAACAACTACAAAACATAAAAGTGCTTTGAAAATAAACTCAAGGGGGCGCTGCGCTTTCATTTTGGCTTTAATTTGATAAAATAATAATGAGGCTAAAATGAACCCTCGCCTAACAACGCGATAAGCGGAAAAACTCTCGGCTCGAGTTTTTCCAAAGTTATTTCTCCCAGGGTCAAAATAACTTCGCTTATCGATATTCGTTATATGAAATTGGCTTAAAGTTTTTACTAAATCAAAGTTTATACAAAAAAAAGAGCTTGACTAATGTCAAGCTCGTTACGTAGCCAACCTTACTTAACAAAGTATATGCGGCTACGTCCAGATTTTCTAATTTTTTCCTGGCAAGTTTCCAGCCAAACTTTACCAGAAAAAAATTAGAAAATTTCGTATATACTAAATGTTAAATGAAATTTAGTTTATTTGAAAATATAATTTGCGAAATGAGGACGTGCAAAATCGCCAGTATTATACAGGCTTTTTGGCGAAAACGTCTAAAGCCACCGAGAATAGACCTCGGCGAACGTGCCTGCGCGCCTCATTTCGCAAACCTTATTTTGAAATAAATATTAATACAATAAGGAATTTCAAAAATTTCAGATACAACTCCTGTTGTACGCAATTCAAAAAATATTTTTCTAAGAGACAAAAGAATAATAGGCTTTCTAAAAAGGGAGATAAATTTGATTTTTTCCAAAACAAAAGAGGGGGGATAAATATATTGTGTGTTTTTCACTCCGAAAAACAAATCATTTACAAAGTTTAAAAAAAACAAAAAATCATGCTATAATAACCATAATAAACTTTAAAAAATAAATTCATCTTCATGAAGCCAAAAACAGCCATCATCATTTTAATCATCATAGTAATCGCCTGCGGTTTGTTTATGGTTTATTTGGCGGATGTTATGGAATTAGAAAAAAATCATAAAAACACGGTTTTAAAGCAAGCGGAAAATAGCGATGGACAAACAGATGAAAAATTAAAGCCATTGCAATTGTCAGATGAAGAGATAAAAGAAAAATTAATACAAAAAGCAAAAACTCCTGAAAGCGAAAAAAGGCGGGAAGAAATAGAAAAAATGGCTGAAGACGAAAGAGAGGAATTAAAATTAAAACTGATTAATAAAGCTAAATAATTAATATAAATATTATGCAAAATAAACTTAAATTCGCCGGTTATTTAACTATCTCAATTATTTTAACATTAGGCCTTTCTATTTCCACGCGATCATTATTGGCGGCTTGGACGGCGCCAACGCAAAATCCGCCTGGCGGAAATCCGGATAAACCGATTGATGAAAGCGCTGTTGGGCAAACAAAACTCGGCAACTTGTCTATCCGCGGAAATTTTTATATCGGAGATGGAGGAACTAACGATGTTTTTTTTGTTGATAATGCAGGCGGCGAAGTCGGCATCGGAACGAAGAGCCCGGGGGCGAAGTTGGATGTGGCAGGAACAGGAAAATTTCAGGAAATAAATTTGGGCGGGGTGAGTAAGAGCAATTGGCCTGTTGATACGGACACAAATACATGGAGACCAGCTCAGACATTGTCTGTTTCTGGACAGACTTTATCAATAAGCAGCGGTAATTCAGTGACTTTGCCAAGCGCAACTCTTAATTGCAGGGTGTGTATTAGATGCAGGTGCAATGGTTGTGATTATGGTCCCCCTACGACAACAGATTGGGTTTGTACTGGCTATGGTAGTGGGGAAAGCGGTTGGACAAATGCGCCTTTCAGCGGTTGGGGGCACAATTGTGATACGATTCAATTGAAAATGGAGTGTCTTTAAATCCATAACCACTCTCTTTAATTTTTAAAACAACCTCTCTTGCCTGATTGTTTTTCTTCCTGTGAAATCTGCATTAAATTTTATTAAACGAAAAGTTTAAATATAATAGAAATTATTTGATTTTATGGAAATAATTAATGTAGAAAAAACTGATTTTAGCAGAATACTAAACACAGCCGAGATATTGGTTAGGGAAGTGGGGCAGGTACTTTCTCAGGATGAAATAGTAAAAAGCAGAATAAAAGATATTAAAATAGGAAGCGGCCGCGGCCATGCCGAGCTTTTTATCTATTTCCAAGCGCGGCCAACAGCAGAAAAACAAGCCATTTTTTCTTTTGGGCATATTTTTTGAAGAAAAAAAATTAATTCCCATTGAAGTAAAATTACGTTTTTTAAATAAAAAATTGTGTGCCTTTTGTTAATTTTTAAATACCTTGTTAAAAGAAATGTAACTGCTCAAATATTAATAAATTTAAAAAAAGGGATTTTAATATATATGC
>JAGLYP010000041.1 GCA_023132155.1 Candidatus Parcubacteria bacterium | reverse complement strand
AATACTTGGAGCTATTTCCGATAACGTATCCGCATGATGCGAAGTTTTGCAAATTCCTATTTAATATTAATTTTTATTTGCAAAATTTGGGTCGGAAGAAAAGTATACTCCTAATTATTATTAATAAAGATACTTTTCTGTAGCCGCTTATCGCGTTGTTATGTGATGTGCCTGACAATTTTTACGTTTTTAAAGCACTCATCTTTTTGTATTCTTCTAAGCTCATTATCTTTCGCATGTCCGTTATTTTTTCAGTAAATTCAATACCGTCTAAATGATCATATTCGTGTTGTATCACCCGACTAAGAAATCCTTCCGCTTTTAGTCTAAATTTGTTGCCTTTTTCATCGAAAGCTTCTATTATTATTTTTTCAGGTCTTTTTACGGGAGCGAAAAGTTTTGCGTAGGCAACACTGCCACACCCCTCATAAACAATAATCTGTTTTTTTGAAAACCACACAATTTTGGGGTTTATATAAACTCGTAATATATCTTTTTTTACATTTCGATATTTTGTTTTACGCACTTCAGTTACAAATATTCGGAGCTTTTCGCCTATTTGAGAAGCGGCTATTCCGATTAAATCGTGATAACGCACAGAATCAACCAAATTTTTTATTACTCTTTGCGTTTCTTTTGCATCTATACTGGCAACAAATTTAGACTTTCTATTTAAAAGAGGATTTCCTATTTGTACTATGTTTTTAATTGTCATAAATATTGAATTTATTGAAAAAAATTGTCAGGCATTTCACATAACTATACCGATATCTGAAGTTTTTAATTCTCTACATCAATTTTTATCATCCGAAGCTTCAGCGTAGGATGGTTATCATAAAGAAAAGAGAATTAAAAATTTGGGTCGAAATAAAATTTTTCTCATTATTTTTATCCTCCATAGCTTTAGCGAAGGAGGAATAATTATAATTAAGAAATTTTATGCAGCCAGATATCGCGTTGTTAGGCGATGTCTTTTGTTGAAAAACGTGGGGAGTGCTTTTTGTGACACTCCCCATGGGCTTTGACTAGAAATCAGCTGGTGACTTTAGGATATGGGCGGCTCCCATACCATTCACCAATTATCATTATTAGACCCATTGGTCCAAGTGCCGCTGAAATAGGCCAACTAATTACAAAGAACCATTTCCATTTTTTTCTTCGTACAGCAATAGCTATACAGATAAACAATGCTATTGCACCACATGTAGTCCAGGTAATTTCACCTGTTGTCATTTTTTGTCTCCTTTTCTAGTTTATTGTTATTTTTACAATCTTCAACAAAAGATTTCGCTTAACACTTAGTATATCTGAAGTTTTTGCCTCTCTTCATTATTATATCATAAAGAAAAGAGAGGCAAAAATTTGGGCGAAGCCAGAGAGTAATATTTTTATAATTTTTCTTAATATTAGAGCCCTTTTGAAATTTTTTATTATCACATATTGACTTTTTATATTTTTGTGGTTAAGATAACTAATCATATAACATTTAAATATTAGACATATAAGGAGGTGTGCTAATGAAGGAGATAAAGAATGTTTTAATAAAAGGTTCGGGTGATGTTACTGATAGCCAAAAATTCTTTGATTTTGCAGTTAAAAAAGCGCTTAATAATTATGTGTTAGTAATTTGTGGAGGTGGTGCTAAAATCAGTTTAGCACTTGAATCAGCGGGGTACACGATAGAGTTTGACGAACTTGGAAGTCGAATTACCAAAACATGGGAAGAAAGAATTATTATGCGCGACGTTCTTGAAAGTGAAGAAAAAAGACTTCAAGACAAATTCGTTGGCAGAGGTGTCGTGGTTGAATCACCAATTCTTTATGGGGGCAAAGTTTTATGTCCGATTAACGGTGATGATCTTGTTTGGGCATACAGAATAGGTTATGATGAAATATATGTTTTTACAACCATGGACCGGGTTGAGGAAAAGAAACGTAAATTTCACGATATCCCAAAAGTCAAAGTTGCCGGCATTTAAACAACAGCAACAAACAGAGCAATAGAAACCGCCACTTCTACGGATTTGGCGGTTTTTCATTAAAAAAAATTTCAAAAGGGCTCTATTTAATAAATAAAAAATTATAAAAATATTACTCTCTGGCGTAGCCAGATATACTTTGTTGTGTGTAGTTTTTGAAAAAATTAATTATCTCTTTTTTCAAAAATTTCATACAATGAATACCGATATCTGAAGTTTTTAATTCTCTACATTATTATTTTATCATAAAGAAAAGAGAATTAAAAATTTGGGTCGGAATAAAATTTTTCTCATTATTATATATTATATTAAGAAATTTTATGTAGCCAGATATCGCGTTGTTATATGCTGTAGCGAATTCCTGAGCTATTGCATATAACAGGAGTTGTATCTGAAGTTTTTATTTTTCTACATTATTAAATTTATTAAGAAAAGAAAAATAAAAATTTGGGCGAAGCAAATAAAATTAATTTAACTTCGTGTTAAAACAATCAATCCGATTAATGTAACTAATATTCCAATAAATTTAACTGCGTTTAAATCTTCCTTTAAAATAATTATTCCTAGAAAAACTGCAACTATTATTGTACCGCCCATAACCAAGGGAAGACCAATGGACAATGGCGCGTTTTTTGAATACATTAATAAGTAAAAAATCTCTGCTACACCAGCAAACAATCCTGCTAAAATAGGGTACATGATTACATTTTTAGATACTGTTAAATTATGTCCGGTAAATTTTAAAACCAATGTTGAAATAGTAGCTACCAAGAAAGCCGTTCCAGTTAATAGCATAATAGCTATGGTGGGACTTAATTTATTAGCAGAAATTTTTACGAAGAAGTTATATGCTCCATAACTTGAAGCAGTTAAAAAGGCGAATATTAACCAATTCATATTGTTATTTGAAAGTTAAATTAATTTTATTTGCGTAGCCAGATACAACTTGTTGTGTGTAGTTTTTGAAAAAAAATTAATCTTCCTTTTTTCAAAAATTTGGGCGGAGCCAATAAAATTATTCTTTACTCTTTATTGCATTGTTTAATGATAAAACTAGATATCAAATCCAACATTTTATTGAACTCACCGGGATTGTTAAACTGATGGCCACCGTCTTTAATTTCAACTAACTCAGAATTCTGAATAAGAGCAACAATTTTCCGGCTTTGTTCTATTGGCACACTTTCATCTTTATCGCCATGAACAATTAAAGTTGGAATTTTGATTTTTTTGGCCGCTTCATACCCATTGTTATTGTCATAATCCTCACAGAATGTGAAGTTTAACTTATGTTTATTGCCATTACCACTAACGTAGATACGATGTCCTTTTTCTTTCCAATCGTTTATAAAATTTTCACCTTTTATTTCAATATCACGTTCTTTGTAATTACTAACAGGGGCTTTTAACGCCAACAAGAATAAATCATCAGTCTTGGAAGCGGTCATAATACTTGCAATCCCGCCAAAACTAGAACCTACTAAACCAATTTTGGAATATGACTTACTTTTTAAATATTTTATAGCGTTTACAATATCATCAACTGCTTCCGAGATAGTAATGTCTTCAAATAAGCCTTCGCTTTCCCCATGACCAAAAAAATCAAAACGGAACGTTGAAATGCTACTCTTATTCAGAATTCGTTCAAGATTAGAGTTCGTGAAATTATCTTTGCTTGTGGTAAAACCATGACAAAGGATAATAACAGGTCTGGAAGTATCATCTGTTGGATTTGATATTATTCCAGAGAGTCTATCTCCTTTTGTATTGTTGAAATGTATTTTCTTTTGCATAAATAAAGAGTAAAGAATAATTTTATTGGCGTAGCCAGATACAACTTGTTAAGTGAAGTTGGCTCGCACTAAATTTGGATTATAATATTAGGTTTTAGCTGAAATATTGGTTGGAAATAATCTAACCGTTTAGCCAATTTCATTTAACATTTACGAATATGCGAAGTTTGCCAAAGTGAAACGAAGGCAAATTTGGGTGGAGCTAAATTATAAATAATTTTATTTTTTCCACTGCTTAAATGCCGAATATATTAACCAACCGCCAAAAAATATTACGGCTAAAGTCCAGGCATCCCATCCGATAGCTTCTGCAGATGTTGGTAAATAAAGGCCATTGGTAGAAAGCATAAATATTATCACGACCACACCACATAAAGCCTTTAATATTTGTCCTAAATTGGATTTTACTTTTTCTTTTTTTGGCAATTCTTGGCTTTGATTTTCCATAAATTTTTAAGTTTAAAATAAAATTATTTATAATTTAGTGTAACCGCATATTCGTTGTTGTGCGATGTAAATTTTTTATCTTGCTTTAATTGTACTAAATCTTTGTTACTAGAAAAGAAAATTTGATTTTTTGTTTTGATTTAAAAAAGAGGGGTTAGGGGTGAATTTTTTAAGTCAAAACTCTTTATTATATTACATTTCAAGATATTCTATAAATTGATCAAAATCTTCTTGCCTTTTAAAATTATTTATAGTTAAAACTGGATTGTAGTTTGCGTTAAGCTGTACTAGTTTAAGTTTATTTAATTCAGGAATAACATCAAGCCATCTCTGCGGACTTTTCATTATTATTATCATCTTATCTGGTTTTCTAATAAATTCTTCCACGAGATTAAAGCTATATTTTTGGGAATCCAAAATTTTATTAATATGTTGATATTTTTTTGAATGATATGGAAAGTATTGCACACAACAAACTTTATTTGCTATTTTTTTATAATCAATTTTGTTTTTAATTACAGTAGAAAACATTCTCGTCCAATATTTAAAACCACCAGTTAACATAAATTCTGGATTTAGCCAGTAAAAAGGAAATTCCATATCTTCATGTTTTAGACTTTTAGCAAGAACATATTTTAAATTTTCGTAAACTAAAAACTCATGATTTTCAGTTGGTTCTAACCCAGGTAGAATTTCAGAGCCAGGGTTTAATTGTAGTAATAAAATTTTTGCTTTATTAAAATTTCCTGCGTACGGGGTAGGCAGATTGTCTAGTCTAATTTTGTAATCTTCATTAGTCCTTCTACTACTGAATTTATCTATTATTTCCTTATCTGAATCTAAGATATATGGGCATTTTTCCGTATTAAGCTTTAACCATGGATTTTCCATATATTTTTAAAATTATTTTTGTAGCGAAGCGGAGAAAATACGTTATTCCCCCTTTTAAATAAATAAAAAATCAAATTTTCGCCGTGTTAAAATCACTAAATATTAAAACCTCCACTAAGATAAAAAATTTATTTCGTACAACATTTGGTATATGCGAAGTTCCGCAACAGTTTTCCGTTTTAAAATAGATATATCTTAATATTACACTAACGATTAATCAATGAACATACCGTGGTATGTTCACCAGAAAACTGGGGCGGAATTTGGGAAAAAGGCGGGCTGAGCCTTTTTCCGCATATACCTTGTTGTACGACCCGAAGACTCAAATTTTATTCCTTATTAAAATTAATATTTATAAAATTTGAGGGTGAGAGCGCAGCGGGGCAAGGATTTGCTTCATTAAATGGTTTTAGTCGCACTATCTATTGTTATTAGTTAAAATATTTATGTTAGATTTATTTAGCAAGCAAATCTGCAGAGTTTGATAAAATAATTTCAATTTCTAATTTGGGTTGACGTATAGCGTTATATTTGCTAGTATTTGATATTAATAAATGTAGATAAACAACTAACTGTTAAAAGGAGGATAGGCATGAAAAAGGTTCTCGTGGTAGAAGATAGGGATATTGATTTTTACAAGATTGAAAAAGGCCTCGTCGGAAAAGTGGAAATTATGCGAGCTGAAACTCAGTCGGAAACCAAAAAGCTCTTTCAAGAAAACCCAGATGTCGATTTGATTATCATGGATTTTCGTGTTCCTGGTGATACGCCAAATACGATATCCTTGGTAAAGGAAATAGTGGAAAGTGGCTATAATGAGCCAATTATCGCTTCATCCCTTATGTACATCAATCGCCAACAGTTAATTGAAGCTGGTGCCACTAACGAAGCTGACAAAAATGAAGTCGCAAAACTCGCACTAGGCCTTTTGGGTCTATAGCATCAAAGGTTAATTTTTAAGAACGGGTCTCTGCAAATGCGGAGACTCTTTTTTTATATAGAAATTGAAATTATTTTATCAAATTTCGTACAACATTTAGTATATCTGAAGTTTTTGGCTCTTTTC
>JAGLYP010000040.1 GCA_023132155.1 Candidatus Parcubacteria bacterium | reverse complement strand
GTACCTACGATTTTCTGTTTCCGATTTATCGGAAACAGAAAATCGTAGGTACTTAGTTCCTGGTGAGTTTGAAAAAAAATTTTTTCAGTTAGTTAAGATTGGTTTTAGCTCTAAGCGGAAGATGTTGAAGAATAATTTGGCAGGCGGATATAAAATTAGCCAAGAGAAAGCAAAAAATTGGCTTAAAAACGCGGGTTTTAATGAAAAAATCAGGGCGCAAGAGATGTCGGTTGAGGATTGGGCGCTATTATTAAATAGATTTCCGTAAATTACCGGAAGCTTAGTTTCAAGTATCCGAAGCTAAGCTTCCGGAGTATGACAAATTAGAAAAAAAATTTGGAGTTTTTAGGTGAAATATGTTATAATTTTATTATAAATATATTTTTTGTGTATAATTCCCCATGCAAGAAAATCATAACGAAGACAATCAAATAGAGAAGGTTGAGGTTGATAAATCTCATATTTTTAGCGGCTTGGGAAAAGGCCAGAAAATTGCCTTGGCGGTGCTGGCCTTTTTTGCCGTGATTGTTTTTATTTTTGGAATAATTAATATTCAAAAAGGAATTTATTCTCCGTTTGAGAGGAAAACGAGCGCGAAAAATAACGTTGTTAATCCTGAAAATCTTTGTCTAAATGGAAATTGCTCGGATTTGAGCGACGCTGATCTTAAAAATAAAGATACTGACAAGGACGGCCTTTCCGATTATGATGAATTAAATTTTTATAAAACTTCGCCTTATTTGGAAGATTCCGATAGCGACGGTTTTTTGGATAAGGAGGAAATTGATAACAATAAGAATCCTAATTGTCCGGCAGGCAAGGATTGCGATAATGATGTTTTGTTTAACGAAGATGCTCAATTGGTTAATCAGGGGACTGCAAATAGCGCTAATTTAGAGGAGTTGAACGGGCAAATTGGACCAAGTAATATGCAGATTGGCGATTTGGCGGGCAAAGATATGGATGTGGCTGATTTAAGAAAATTATTGATTGAAGCTGGAATGGAAAAAGCAACGCTTGATCAAATCAGCGATAAAGATTTAATGGAGAGTTTTAGCGAGGCTTTGGCTGAAAAATAAACAGATTATTAATTTAAATACATGAAAAGAGTTAAATTTAATAAAAATATATTTTTAAAAGTATTTATTTGTGTTTTTGTTTTCTGTTCGATATTTTTATGCATTCAGGTTGACGGCGCTTTAGCTCAAGATGCTATGATTATAGGAGGCGAAGCATATAATCAAGTAGATGGTCAGTGGATAAAAATTAAGGCTCCAGCTACAGACAAAAAAGTAGATAAAGGTACGTTAAAAAGTATCGCAAATTGGGCTAAAAAGTGGGCTAAAGACGAGAAAAAGTGGCTTACAGAAGTTGGTTGGCGTATCACTTGGCGAACGGCGTTAAATAATTTTTTAAAAAAGCTTGCCTATGATACCGCCACTTATCTTGCGACAGGCGATAAAGGACAAGCTCCGATGTTTCAAACCGATAGTCTTGAAGATTTTCTTTTAAATGCCGCTGATGTTGGCGTTGGAGATATGATGGAAACTCTTGGTAGGGAAGGCCCTATAAAATTTAATTTATGCAATCTGAGCGCGGGAGTTTTGCCTAAAGTCGGACTCGGCCTTTACAGATCGGAAAGGCCGGATAAGCCAAGATGTACTTTTAGCGAGGCGAAAAAAAATTGGGAAGAAACCTTGGATGACCCGAATTTTCTTAATCGTTTTCAAGAAATGTTTGACCCGAAACAAAACGATTTTGGGATTGCTTTGAATTTGTATAGTATTAAACTGGAAGCCAGGGAGTCTGGTCTAAATATAGCTAAAATGCTTTATCCTACGGAGCCAGAATTTAAACCAAAAACAACGCTTATTTCAGGAAAAATAATGTCGCCGGCGGCAACAACACTAAAAATTCATGATAAGGCTCTTGAAGAAGCAACAAAATCGGAAACAATTTACACTGACGATCCGACTGCTGGAGTTATAGGAGTTTTTATTAACACTCTTTTAGGTAAAATGATTGATCAGTGGGCAAAAAAGGGTCTGGTTAATGATTTTCCGGATAATAGCTACCAAGGCGATTGGGGCGGTTTTACTGATTATGAGGCCGGGCCTTATGGCGAGGGCGTAAAAGGCGCGAAAGCCAGATTTTTAACTTTAACCGAGCCTAATTTTAATGTGCGCGGCGATTATGAAATCCTGGGAGAGCTGGCATCTTGTCCCAATCCGCAAAAAGCAGGACCGACTAATTGCGTAATTACGGATAAGTTTCGGGAGGCAATTGCGGAAAAAGTCAGTGTCGGTGAGGCTATTGAAAAAGGATATTTGAATCCGGAAGGGACATTTGGCTTTTATTCAAACGGGCTGGAGCCGGAATATAACGAAGGTTATCCTTATCGTTCAATGTTGATTTTGCGAAAATTCAGGATTATTCCGGTAGGGTGGGAATTGGCGGCGCAGTATATTCAAAGTAATCCCAAAGAAACTTCCGGAACAAAAAATTTAGGTGATATGGCGGCGTGTTATTCAGATGATCCGAATGACGGCTATGACGGATATTACGCTGAATGGTGCAAAGGCCTTGTTGACCCGGCATGGGTTTTAAAGGCGCCTTTAAATTATTGCCGAAAAGAAGGACCCGGTTCGGAAATTATTACGGAGAATATTATGGGTCAAGGCAAGGATAGCGTATTGGCGATTTCTCGTAATGATAACTATTGCGCTGACGAACAATCTTGCATAAAAGAGAATGATGACGGTTCTTGCGAATTATACGGTTATTGCGCTGAAGAGAAGCGAAAATGGGATTTTAACGGCGAATCTTGCGATCCGATGTTTAATACTTGCAGAACTTTTAAAAGAGAAGGCGGACAGTCTGTTTCTTATCTGGAAAATACATTAAATTATGAAGGCTGTAGCGCGGATAATGCCGGGTGCAAAGAATATTGCCGGAGCTATGATTACGCAAGCAATGAATATATTTGTATTATTTCCGCGCCATTATCCGGAGATAAGATATATTTAGATAATGACGCGGAAGAATGTGATGAAGCGGCTGAAGGATGCCATGAATTTATTCGCGCAAAAAAGGGTTTGGGCGCTAATTTATTTCCAAATTCCAGTTATGAAAAAGAGGAAAGCGGATTGACAAGAACTAATGATGACGCGTATGACGGTAAATGGAGCGCCTCTTCCACCGGAGATGATTTAAAGGATATGCAATTGCTTATTCCCGATAGCGCCAAGGATTTGAATTTTGACGGAATGCCGATTACATTTTCTCTTTATATGAAAAGTTGCGGTTCGGATGTAAAAATAAAAGCCGGTATCGGGCAGGGAGGATCTGTTTTGGATATGAGTGAAAAAACAATAAATACTTTTGAAAATTGGCAGCGTTTTGAAGTTTCTCATTTATCATTAATTAATGTAACCTGCAATCAAATATTTGTCAGCGTAGAAGATCAGAACGCAGGTTGCTTAATTGACGCCGTACAGCTTGAATTAAGTAAAAAAGCAACTCCGTACAAGGGCTATCAAGAGAATAATGTGATTTATGAAAAAATAATTCCTAAATATTTGGAGAATGGTTGTTATCAAGATGCCATGTCCGAAAATTATCAATTAGCCGCCGATTCTCCTGATGAGTGCTTGAGTTATGCCCGTTTGTGCAATGCCGATGAAGTTGGCTGCAATCTATATACTTCCTTTAAAGATAAAATGAGCATAGCCGGCAAGACAGCGGCTGATGATTATTGTCCGGATGAATGCGTCGGTTATGATGAGTATTTTCAAATGCAAACCGCTTTTGATTCTTTGCAGCCGCGGTATTTTGTGCCAAGTTCCGCAAAAAAATGCGGAGTGGCCGCTGTCGGCTGTGATGAATTTACCAATTTGGATGAATTAGGCTCAGGGGCGGAGGCGCGCGAGTATTATTCAGAATTAAGGCAATGCCGCAAACCGGATAGCAGTTGCGCGGAATTTTATACTTGGGAAGGTTCAAGTGAAACAGGTTATCAATTGCGCGTTTATCAGTTTGAGAAAGACGGCTTGGCAAGCGATTATGGCCCGAAGACAATCAGGAATGACGCAGGCGAATGCAGTAAAGAAATATATAATAAGCCGGCGACTGACCCGGATTACAATCCGGATTGCCGGGAATTTTATAATAAAAACGGCGAAACCACTTATCATTTATATTCTCGTACAATCAGCTGTTCGGATAACTGCCATCCGTATCGGCGCACGGAAAATAATATAATTGAAAATGGGGCAGAGGCCGTTTCTTTGTGTGAGGAGGAGTGCAACGGCGATTCTGATTGCGAAAGCGAGTGTGCGGCAATAGATTGTGAAAGCCAAAGCAATGCCAAGGTTTGCGTGTTTGACTCGGGAGAAGCGGCTTTTTGCAAGAATGGCGGCTTATGGAATCATCAGCATGGGCGCTGTTTGTATGATGCCGTTCCGGGAGAAGGCGAAAAATGTTCTGCCGGCCAAGCCGGATGCAGGGAATATTCAGGCAGCAGCGGCAGTAATATGCGTTTTGTTTTAAATGATGATATTGAATCAGGCACTAATGAGAATTGGGAAGGGGATTTGCCGACAGAATTAAATCCATCAAGCGAGGCGTTAATGGTTGGCGGACATTCTTTGCATGTTTCAGGCGAAAGCAGTACAATTTCTAAGATTTTAGGTTCAATGTTGGAATTGGATAAATCATATTATATAAGTTTTATTGCCAAGTCCAGCGGTGCCAGTAAATTTGATAATATCGGATTCGGCCCTGATAATATTGATATTAAATTTGAGCTTGGAGGCGCAAGCGATTGCGGATTAAGCAATGAGTGGAAATTTTATAATTTTAACCTTACTTCTTTAAATAATGATGCCCTGGATTATAGTATTGGCGATGAAGAAAAAATAATTATTAGCGCAAATGGCGCGTTTTATATAGATAATATCCGCTTAATTGAAATTGTTGACAGGTATTATTTAATTAAAAATTCTTGGGAGGCGGAAGCTTGTCGGTATGATGTATTCGGCGCGGATCAAAATAAATATTATAATTTGGGCTGTGAAGCTTATCAGGATATTGAGGGTAAAATTTATAATCTGCGTAAATTTAGCAAACTTTGCCACGACAGCGCCGTTGGCTGTGAATTAATGATTGATACGCGTAATTATAGTGAATTTGAGGGGGCTGATTTACCGTTAGAGTCGTTAGACATTTCTCCCAAAGTTAATATTTTAAAAGATAAATTCGTTTTCGCGGTGTATGATCAAGATAAGCAATGCAGTTCCGCGGACAAGGGCTGTGAGCGTTTAGGCGAACCTCGTATTTATGAAGATCAGGTTAAATACAGCGATATATTTTTAAAGAATGATCCTGATAAATATGAAACTATTCTTTGCGGCAGCGACGCGACTCAATGTGAAATTTGGGCTAAGAGCGAAGGGGTTGCGTATTTTAAGGACCCGGGAGATCAGGTATGCGAGTATAAGAATCCGTATGGCAGCATTGGCGGGACGGATTGGTATAAAAAACATGTGAAAAAGTGCGATGCTGATAATAACGGAAAAATTAACGATCCCGATAATCTAGAAGGAAATGAAGAGGTTGAAAATAAAGTCTGTCAAAAATCAACTGATTGCAAGAGTAAGGAAGGCACTTGTAGCTCCGACAGCAGTTGCGGGATTAATTTTGAGTGCATAGACGGCAAGTGTTATAATCCTTGTATTTTGGACAAGATTGAGCATGAGTGCCCGACAGAATTTAAAACAATCGGCTACGGCGGGCAGAACAATGTTATTGAACAGCCATCCAGAGATGGAGATGGAAATTATTGGATCGGGCTTTGTCCGGCGAGTGAATCAGGATGCACTGAGTATATTGACCCGATGTCTCGTTTTGGCGGCAATATAATTTTTAATTCTGATTTTAGCCAGGATTTTGATAAAAATCATATAGCGGACGGATGGAGCGCTGATGAAAACGGAGAACAGGAAATATCTTTAGAGCCAAATACTTTATATGTTTTGAGTATTGAAAATAATATAGCGACCACTACATCTATTACATCTATACCCACATCGTTAAATTTTTTAATTTTAGGCAGTAATAATAGATTCGGAGATCCTGTCAATAAAATTATTGTTGAAGCCGGAGATGGCGGCAAGGCAACTAAGATTTTTTATGTCAAGAATTATGTTTCAGGCAAAATAATCGTAAAAGACACAAGCGCCGGTATCGGCAATGAAAGCAACGAAAGCGAAGTAGAATTAAAAAAAGCAATAGTTGATTATCAGATAGCAGAGGACTTAATTACCAATGAATATACGGTTGATTTTAGCAAAGGGCTTGTTTTGTTTAATGAAAGGAAAATCATAGGGGCAAACGGCTATTCTAAATTAAACAGAGATGCTGATTTAAGCCCTGATGATAACGGTACATGGGTAAATTGCGACGGAAGTTTAAATAATTATGATTGCGATTCAAACATTTTGCTTAAAGTAAATCCTGACAGAGTCTGCGCGAAATGGCTTGCTTGCAGAAGCTACGTTGAAAATGAAAATTATAACAGCGGAAGCTATATGCAGGATCAAAAAAATCATGTTTGCACCGATATAGGATTATGCGATAGTGTTGATGAAAACGGAAGCTGTAACGGGTTTGTTGTTTTTACCGAAGATGATAAAATTAATCAAACATATAACACAAAAATTAAACTTGATCAAATCGGCAATATGTCCGGGTATGCCAAGGCCGGGTATAGAGGCAGCTTTTTAGAGACAGATTATTATCCATTAGGCACTATGGAGCAAGTTGGAGAGGTGGCTAATGTGCCGAATGGCGGGTTTGAATGGGCGGGAAGCAATGGCTATCCGATTGGCTGGAGTGTTGCGGACGGTGAATCTTGGGATGAAAATAAATTTAATGTAATTAATAATCCGATTGAAGCGCAGACAGAAGGAATCGGCTATGCGCCGGAAGGCAGGAATTTTTTAAAGTTAGGATCAACTTATAGCGCTACTTCTGAGTTTATTGATGTTGAACCTGGCATAGATTATATTTTAACTTCTTATATTAATACTATTAATTTATCAGAAGGAAAAGCCGCGGTAAAAGTTGAACAGTTTAATAATAGCGGCAATTTTATAGCCGCAAATGACAACATAGTAATGCTTAACAGCGGGAATAAGTGGACATATAAACTCGGCAGTTTTACTACTGTCGCTAATGCCTCAAGAATTAAAATAATTTTGCATTCCCATAATACTGTTTCCGCGGTTGGCAACTTTTATTTTGATGATGTAAAAATCAGGCCGGCCTTAGATTCAAAAGATAATTTATACACCCCCCAAACCTGCCGTTTGTACCCGGAAGATGATTCTTTGTCATGCAATTATTATGAGGATTCAGGCAAAAAGAAGAAGGGCTGGCTTGGCTATTGTTTAGAATATGACCATTATCCGGGTTCTGAAGACGCTTGTTTGCTTTGGTGGCCGGTTGACAAGGTTAAGGGCGAGGGGGTTGAAGAAGGCGCTGGATATTTAGGCAAGATGCCGGTTTATTATTGCGCTGAGGCAGCGGGGTTACAGCCATTAGAATATAGAGAAAGAATAGATCTTTTTGATTTATGCTTAGCTGATAGCAGCGGTGAAACATGTGAATTTTATGCCCCGATTATTTCAGGACCTACTCCACCTGGATATGTAATAGAAAGAGGTCCAAATTGGATAGAGTGTGGCAGAAGAAGAGGATATTATGATTGTAATTGGGTTCCTAGTGGAACGATGATAAAGGCAGTTGATGGTGTTAATGGTTGGTATATTTCTAATGGTAGTTTTGACACAAGCAAAGAGCTAGAAAATGGAATAAAATATTACGACTCTCTTATTGGAAAATTACATGACGATCTTTTTGCTTATTGCACTAAAATAGTGCAAACAGTTAATTCTGTGGGCAGTAATAAATATTGGGCTGGCAGGGTTTATGAAGGAAGCGATCACGTGGTACCTGGCTTAGGATATGAATATAATAGTGATCATCCTCCTTTTGGCGCTATTGTAGAGCCGTTTCCGGTTAATAATCCTTATGAATGGGATGGCGATGATCAAGATGGAATTCAGCCGCTTTATGTTACAAAAAATGGTGTAAGAGCCAGCCATCCATACAAAATAAGTAATATTAGTATTGGAGTTTTGGGGATATGCCGAAATTCAAAGGATGTGTGTTTGCATATTAACGGAGTTGATTATGAAAAAAATAAAGCTGATTGTCCTGCTGGAGATACTTGTGATATAGCTGATTTTTTAGGCGATCCAATTAGCAAAATTAATCGCCTATTTGCTCAAAGTTATGGCACCTGGCAGTGGGATGGCAGTCATTATGTCCAGGTTGCCGGTGATTGGACGCCGCCAACCACAGTTTGTCAGTTTGATACCCGTGATCTATCTAAAGCAGATTTAATCGCGGCAGGATACCCAATGGTTGGGGTTTGCGGCGGCGTTGGCGGTTGCTTAGATACTGGCGGTTATTTTGCCGCCGGCATTTTTGATTGTTATGATGCTTGCCAGTATGTTGGTTATAGAGACGGTTATTGCGGTTGCATCCCGCCCTGTGAGCCTATTAATAACTGTTGTTACTGCGGTCTTGACTGGTGCGCTTTTCCACCAAAAGTATTTAACATAATGGCTAATAGCCATGGCAGTAATGTAACAATTGGCAGAAATCAATTTGTTAATTTAATATTTAACAGCAAGGTTGACAGCCAGCAATTGCCTTTAGTAATGTACGCGGTTGATTGGGGAGATAATGAAAGCACTGTTGTCACAGGCGTGGAAATGCGGGATCGGCCTAATACTGACAATCCGCATTCTCTTCATCATTTGTATAGTTATTGGGATTTAAAAGCAAAGCATTCAGTTGATCAAGATGATGAAGAAACAACAGAGAAAGATGAAAATACTATTTATTGCGGAGACGCGGGAGCCGAAGTATGTAATTATGATAATCCGGGCAATGCAATGGATTATGTAAATACAGATGGTTTTCATTGTAAGGGCGGGGGCGCTGATCCCATAACTTGCGGCGATGAAGCTTGTTGCGCTATTCAGCCAAGCGTGAAAATTAAAGACAATTGGGGCTGGTGCAATAACGGCTGTGATACAGTTGGTCCTACTTGTCCTGTTTCTAGTTCTTGTCCGGCTGGAGGGTATGAGCCGTTTGGAGGGTGGATTGTGGTTAATGAGAAGTAAATTAGTTAGAATTAATTTATGGCAAATATTGCTCATTTAGAAAAAATTGAGAATAAAATATATTTAATCCGCGAGCTAAAAGTTATGTTGGATTATGATTTAGCAGAGCTGTATGAAGTGTCAACTAAAAGATTAAACGAGCAGGTTAAGCGCAATATAAAAAGATTTCCTGATGATTTTATGTTTCAGCTTGCTAAATACGAAAAAGATTATCTGGTCGCAAATTGCGACCACCTTGAAAAATTAAAATATTCTTATAGAATGCCGTATGTTTTTACCGAGCAGGGAGTGGCTATGCTTTCTTCTGTTTTAAAAAGCGAGAAAGCTATTGAAATTAATGTATTAATTATGCGAGCTTTTGTAAAAATTAGAAAAATGGTTTATTCATATAAAGATTTGGCTGATAAGATTAGAAAAATGGAAATGAAATATGATGGCAAAATTGTGGATATTTATAAAATCTTGGATCGGTTTGGAAGAGAAGAAGGTAAAAAAATAGAAATCGGGTTTAAACCATAATTATTATCATTGAAGACGCGGAGATTGCCTAAATCGCCGAAGGTTTTAAATCGTGCTGAGAACGATAATTGAGGTGATTAAAAAATTAGTTTATGCCAAATACATTAGATTTTAATTCCATATCTAGCAATTTGCGCCAATCTAAAAACAGTTCCGATGGAGGCGAACCGGACAAAAAGAGCGGCGCGTTAAATAAAATTCCCGGAGTTGGCGATGCCGCGGATATTGGCGGTAAGCTGCGGCAGGGAAAGCTGGGCGCTGTAGCGGAAAAGAGCGCGGGTATGGCAATCAAATCTTTGGCGCCCGGAATCGGAACAGCCGCTTTGAAAGTTGGAAAGGCAACAGGAATTCCTGTTGAAAAAATTATTTTATTCGCTGTTATCGGTTTATTGTTATTTTTAATTTTAATTATTCTGGCCGGCGGGTATGCCATGACACATAAATGGGATATGCTTAAGTTTTGGTGGCTTAGTTGATATTGTCTTTGACCACTGATGCTTACTGATTTGCCTGAATTTCACTGATTATTCATTATTCAGTGTAATTCAGTGTCATCAGTGTTAATCAGTGGTCAAAGACAAATTTTATGAATAATTACACTAACAAACAATATTATAAATCAGATATTACGGGAAAGATAATTAAATGTTCATATAATGTTCATAATTTTTTAGGAAATGGATTTCAGGAGGTAATATATCAGCGTGCGTTAAAGCTTGAAATGGAAGATATTGGATTAATATTTGAAAGAGAGAAAGAGATGTTGATAGTTTATAAAGAAAAAGAAATCGGTTCAAGACGCGTGGATTTTTTGGTTGATGATGATATTATGGTTGAATTGAAAGCTATTTCCAAATTAGAAAATGTTCATGTAGCGCAATTAATGAATTATATAGAAGCCTATAAAGTAAAAATTGGATTATTAATTAATTTTGGAGCTAAGAGTTTGGAAGTTAAGAGGTACATTAAGTAGGGTCTTTAACCACTGATATCCACTGATGACACTGAATTTCACTGAATAATTAATAAATAATCAGTGTAATTCAGGAAAATCAGTGACCATCAGTGGTTAAAGACAGTTAAATGAACAAAAAACTAAAAAAAGGAATATTGATCTTCACCATGATTGCTTTGGTGTTTTTTGTGTTGCCTGCAAATGTTATTGGAATTGAGGATATCGGGGCGCAAGAAGCGGCGGCTCAAGAAAAAACAACAACTGGAGAGGGTGAAGGCAATAAAATTGCCGGGTTTTTAGCTTGGGTTACTTTGGGTATTGCAAGTCTTTTTGGCAAACTATTGACAATAGTTACGGGAATAGTAAATTGGCTGTTTACTTGGCAGGATTTTGAGTCTGAAGGCGTAATAAAAGGATGGGTTATTGTTCGGGATTTATGCAATATGTTTTTTATTTTAGTGCTTTTAATGATAGCTTTTGCTACGATATTGCGTTTGGAAAATTATTCAATGAAAAAATATTTGCCAAAATTATTAATAATCGCGGTTTTGATAAATTTTTCCAAAACAATTTGTTTGTTTTTAATTGATGTTTCGCAGATTGTAATGTTAACTTTCGGCAATGCCTTTGCTGGTGCCAGCAGTAATTTTGTAACAATGCTTCATATTGATAAGTTGCTTCAAATTAGCAATCAGGCCAAATTTGGTGAAATGCCTTGGGATATGTTTTATGCCAGCGGATTAGCTTTGATTTTTATGCTTATTGCTTTTTTTGTAATGGTAATGCTGATGGGAATATTAATAATGCGTTTAATTATGTTTTGGGTTTTAATTGTTTTATCGCCTATGGCGTTTTTAGCAGTAGCGGTTCCCGGAGGAGGCAAGTATTGGTCGCAGTGGTGGGGCGAGTTCAGCAAGTACCTTATTGTCGGTCCTGTTTTGGCATTTTTTACTTGGCTTTCCTTGACTGTTGCTAAAAATACGTTTGATTTTATTGATAAATTAAAAGTAGTTAATGGGGAAATTGCCCAAGAAGATATAACAGCGTTTATTAGCGCGATAAGCGAGGAGGGTACTGTTAAGCAATTTATTCTAGCAATCGGGCTTTTAATCGGCACCATGAAGATTACTCAATCCTTGGGTGCCATGGGCTCTAGCTTTGGCGCGAATTTGGCGAATAGCGCGAAGGTGAAAGGGTTGAGTTTGGGTGGTGGCGCGTTAAAAAGAGCTAGCGGTTATAATTATGCTTCGGGCGCTGTTAAAGGTTATATGGGCATGAAGAAATCAAGAAGAGATGACAAGATTAGATTGGCTTCGGAAAAATTGGCTTATGGAGTTGGTAAAGCAAAAGAAACTTTAATTGCAAAACCTTTAAGCAAGATTGGTAGCGGAATTAAAACAGCGTCTACTTTTAATAGATGGAAAAATAAGGCAAGTGGTATTGACAAACAAGTAATAAAAGACAAAGTAAAGTTAGCGGAAATTCAAAGTAACGTAAAAGATAAAAAAGATTTTGATTTGGAAGGCTCATCTTATGTTCATAACACAATAACAAAGAAGTGGGATAAATATGAAAAAAATACAAATAATTTGCAGCAAGGAGATTTGGCGGAAGATGAAGTATATAGCAATATGGAAACAAAGTTTGAAAGCATGATAGACACTAAACAAAAGAAATCAGATAGTTTAAAGAAAACACAAGGAAGATGGGACAAAGGTTTAAAATACGGAGTAATGGGTACTGGAGGCGCTATTGCGGGAGCTCTTACGGGTGGCGCTGGTTGGGCGGCATTAGCTGGCGCTGGCGCAGGGTATGCCGGTGGAAGCGTTGGCATGTCAAAGCTTGGTAAAAATATTAAAGAGGCAGGCAAACCAGATTTGGCTCTAGCTTCTAATTTTAATACTAAGCAAATTAATACTGAAAAAGACGCAATGAAACTTGATAGCGATGATAAAGTGCTTGCCACAATTGATGATTCAACTAAAAGTACTTTTGAGCGCGCGGCTGCCTCTATGGAGGCGATGTCAAGAAAATTGTTGGATTTAAATACTGTAACCAGAAAACGAGAACAAATCAATAAAGATTTTAAAGAAGACAGAAAAGTAATGGGACAAGTTGAGGCAATTTTGGAAAGAAATTATGTCGGCGCTTCAAATACATTTAAAAAATTAGATAATCCGGCAGAAAGAGAACAAGCTAAAAGAGATATTAGGGCAAATTATGAAAGCGGAGCATATACAATGAAAGATATGGACAACAAGTCTCTGGCTAAAAGTATTGAACAGTTAGCGTTAGGTTTAAAGACGGGTAAATTTGTTTCACAATTCAAAGATTTAAATGGCAGTAAACAAGCTACGGTTATTAGGGCATTAAAACAAGATGGTTCTTATGGATCTAAAGAAAAATTAGCCCATGTTACTGACATTAGTACTGCTTTTGGCTCCGCTGCGAGTGCTGATAAAATTAGTTTTACCCGGAACCTTAATATTGATAAATTAAATGAAACATTAACAAAAGGCACGAGTGAGCAATCGCAAGCCTTGAAAGATGCGATTGCGGGAAATGCGGCAAATTTATCGCAGCAAGTTCGGGATGCTATGGCTAATAGCAATAATAGAATAGCACAATCAATAAAGGGTGATTTAAGCATCCCTTAATAAAAATATGCAAAGTAAAGCAAGACAATTTTTATTAAAAGTAGCAGAACTTCCGGAAGAAGTCGGGTTTTATTATCAATCAAAAACAATAAGCGATGCCATAAATGATTTATGTGAAAATCATAAGCTTGAGGTTGATTATTTGGGCGACTTAATTGATGAAACGACAATTAATGATTTTAGTTTTGAAAATTTAAAAAATAAGCTAAAACAAGACTTGAATCTAAGCGATGATGAGGCCAGACAAGTTTTTATAGATTATTTGGGTAAAATATTTTTACCAATTGATAATTATGTAAAAGTTGGCATACAAGAAGAAGTAAAAAGGCAAGGCGGTGATGTTAACGATTATAAAGAATATGTAGACGAATTTAAGGATGAAATTGAAGGAGAAAAAATAAAATTGGTAGGTGAATTAGTTGATAAATATGAAGAAGTGGTTGATTTGGACGAAGAGAAGAGAAGCGCTATTAATATATTTGAGAATAATCTTTCTTATATTTTAAAAAATGGTTCAGATGAGGCAATTTTTAATTTGAATAATGGCTTAATGATTTTGTTAAAGAATAAAAAAGATTTCAAAGAAGAAATCAGCCGATCGTTGTTTATGAACGGTGAGCTCTTAACCCACGAACCGTTTGAGTTGGACAACAAGGCGCAGTCGCCGACGATTGGTAATTGGATTCAGGATTTTATTAAAGTTTACGGCAGCGGAATGTTTAACAATCTGGCTTTGACTAAATATATTACCGAATCAAAGAACGCTAAATGTTTACCGCAAGAAGAAAAGCGGATAGTGCAAAAATTGTTAAGGTTATATCGTAATATTAAATTTTTTCCGGAAAGCATGCCCAGCGATGATGGCGAAGGATGGGAAATAATTCCAATTAATAAAGAATTGGATGTTGAGATTAGCAAAAAGATTATAGGGCCGCCCAAAACCGAAGAAGAAAAAGAAATTGAAAAATTAAAACAAGAAGAAACACAATTCAGCGAAGGCGGATTGGAGCAATTGGCGATTGAAGAGGAGATTGACAATAAAAAGAAATTGGAAAGTTTAAAAATTGAGGCAAATAAATATACTGAAGGCAGTTTGGAAAGAATGGCGGTTGAAGAGGAAATACGCAAAATCAATTAAAATTACGAATTAATAATTACGAATTAAAAGAGTGCTGAATTATTTAGAAAAATTTAATCAATTGCCGCGGGAATTGCGGGCGAGAATTTCAGGACATGAGGTTATGGCTGCAATCAAAAATTTGGAAGAGAAATATGGCGTAAGTCTGGCAACTGTGGTTATGCGTGTGATGGTGAAAGATATCTCAATATTGGATTTATCCAAGTATTTTGTGTTTGAGTATGGATTGGACGCGCGGCAGGCTGAAAAATTAGTGGAAGAGCTTAAAGATAAAGTTTTGTTTCGCGCGGCGGATTATTTGGGGATAGCTAAAGAGGAATCAATAGCAACTGTTAGCGGCAAGAATGATGACGGGCAATTAAATGATTGGATGCGAAACAGAAAAGAAAAGACAGAAGCAAGAGGTTCAAATTTCTTTTTTTCAGCTGAAGATGAAGAAGAAATAAAAGGATTGGCTAAAAAGTTGGAAAGCTTTAAAGTCAATAAAACGGAAAATCAAAAAAAACAAGTTAATTATGATAATATTATTAACGCGACAGCCAAAGAAATCGGAGTGAATTTTAGCTCTGAAGATTTGCGCAAACGCTTTTTCGGGGTAATGGCAACATATTTAAAGGGAATCAGAAATAAAGTTGACACCAAGCAAGCGCTATCTAAAGATATAAATTCCGGCGGTTTAAATTTTAGTGAAATTTACGCTGATAATATATTGGTTTTAGCTGATCAAAAAAGAATTGAAGAAGAAAAAAAACAAGAAAATACTCCCTCTCAAGTCGGAGAAATAGCAATTGAATCTGCTCGGGATATGGATTATGATTTTAAGAATATGCCCCACTACGCTAAAGCTACGCGGGGCAAGCCCTTGACTGATAAGGCATTGGATGATGGGTTGGCAATAAGTAAAAAAGAAATTTTAACAGATTCTAAGTCTATTGAAATTGAAAGCTCTGAAAAAATAATAGAAAATAAAAAAGAAATATCCAAGCCGTTGAAATTTAAATTTGAAATTGCCAAGCGGGCGGCCTTGAAGCGCCCTGAGATGAAAAGCGGGAAAGTAAAAATGGATGATGTTAAGCATGTACCGAAATTATTAGGGCCGATTGACGAGCTAAGGGAAATGGATCTGCTTAATTTTCGCCGTTTAAGCGATGATTTTACCGGGCGAGTAAAAAAAATATCAGAAAAAATTGAATTTTTAGAAGAAGAAAATTACGCGCAGCGTTTGGCCGGCATCAAAGCCTGGCGCCAAAGCAAGCTGAATAAAATGTATCTTGATATCGGCAGAGAAAGTATTGGCGCTAGTAAGGGAATTAATGTTATAATAAAAGCCAGGCAAGAAAAGGGTGAAGATTGTTTGAATGAAGAAGAATTTTTGACAATAATGGAGTTGAATAAAAAATTAAGATACTAGAGAATAATGCTAATCTGCTAATAAATGCCAATCTGCGAATTGCGAATACTATTTATTAGCAATTCGCAGATTAGCATTTATTCGCATTATTAGCATTATTCATAATTTATGCAACAGTTTACCGTACCGCAATTTATTGATGTTGAAGATAAGATTATCGGGCCGATAACGGCGCGGCAGTTTATTATTATGTTTTCCGGTTTTATGTTAATGGCCGTATGTTATAAATTTTTTGATTTTTCTTTATTTCTCGGTTCAAGTATTATAATTTTTGCTGTAAGCGGTTTATTCGCGTTTTTTAAAGTAAACGGAATGCCTTTTCATTTTTTTGTATTAAATTTTATTCAAACTTCAAAAAAGCCCAAAAAAAGAATTTGGATTAATGAGGGTGAAAATATTATTGAAGAAGACGCGAAAAAAACAATTAAAGAGCACGCGCCAATATTAAAAAAGCATATTAGCGCCTCGCGTTTAAGCGAGTTGGCCTTGATTGTTGATACTAGCGGCGCTTATAGAGGAGAGGCGAATCGGCAAGTTAATAAAAATATTGAAGAAAATATTAAAACTGTTAGATTTTAAATATGGCTAAATTTGCTAATAAATTGGTAAGAAATAAAATTACCGCATCTACGGAGAGATTTTTAGATATTGCGGAGGTAAAAGAAGATACGGTTATTATGCGCGACGGCACTTTGCGCGCTGTGATTTTGGTTTCAAGCATTAATTTCGCTTTAAAAAGCGAAGATGAACAGAACGCGATTATTTCCGCTTATGTCAGTTTTTTGAATAATATTGATTTTCCTTTGCAGATTGTTATTCAGTCGCGTGAATTAAATATTGAAAATTATATAAAATCATTAAAACAAAAAGAAAAAGAGCAGACCAATGAATTGTTGAAAATGCAGACCAATGAATATGTGCAATATATTCAAGAGCTTATTTCAATGAGTAAAATTATGAATAAGCGCTTTTATGTGGTTGTGCCGTATAATCCGCTTTCAGATAAGCAAAAAGGTTTTTTTAGCCGCTTTTTTGACGTATTTAAGCCGGCGACTTTAATTAAAATGAAAAGTAACTTATTTCAAAGGCGCAAAGTTGAATTGGTTCGCAGAGTTGATAATATTATTGCCGGCCTCAGTTCAATCGGGCTGCAATCTGTTCAGCTTGATACGCAAAGCCTTTTAGAATTATATTATAATACTTATAATCCCGCCACTTCAGCCAATCAGAAGCTGGTTGATGTTAATCAATTGCGGGTAAGCGAGTAGCATTCAATAAATTATGTTTGAACCCAAAAAAGCGCAAGAACAAGAAGCCCAGATAAAGCGGAAAGAGCTGGAAGCTGAGAAAAAATCTGTTAAAGAATTAAGCCATTCGGTTGATATAACCAAGGAGTATATCGAAGAAGAAAAGGCGTATCGCAGGGGCGTTGTTTCAATAAATGATTTAATCGCTCCGGCCAGTATGAAGATAAATCCTGATTATTTAATTTTGGGAGATAAGTTCGCGCGTACGATTTTTATCATAAATTATCCGCGCTATATAAGCGTTGGATGGTTTGCGCCGATTATTAATCTTAATTCCACTTTTGATGTGGCTATGTTTTTTTATCCTGTTGAAAGCGCGATTATTTTAAAACAATTAAAAAAGAAAGTCGGAAGCTTGGAAGCGCAGATAATTTCCGACGCGGAAAAGGGCGCCGCGCGCGATCCTTTGCGTGAGACGGCTTTAAGGGATATTGAGGCTTTGCGCGACGCGTTAACGCAGGGAATAGAAAAATTTTTTCAATTCGCTTTATATGTAACGATTTACACTGAAAAAAAAGAAGAATTAAATCGTTTAACAGGCGAGATTGAAAATATTTTCGGTTCACGCCTGGTTTATTCAAAAAAAGTTTTTTACCAGGCTGAGCAAGGATTTAATTCTACTTTGCCTTTGGGAAATGATGAATTATATATTACTTTTAATATGAATTCATCGCCGATTGCTTCATCATTTCCTTTTATTTCCAGTGAATTGACAACGGATAGTGGAATTTTATACGGCATAAACCGCCATAATAACAGTTTGATTCTTTTTGATCGTTTTAGTTTGCAAAACGCCAATACCGTGGTATTCGCGACTTCCGGAGCCGGCAA
>JAGLYP010000004.1 GCA_023132155.1 Candidatus Parcubacteria bacterium | reverse complement strand
AACAAAATTCGGAAACTCGGTTTCTTGCATTTTTAAGCATCTTTCTGTAATATAAAACTATACTTAATACAAATATATAATACTAAATCAATATGAAATACGACATAATAATCGGCTTGGAAATCCACGCGGAACTCAAAACAAAATCAAAAATGTTTTGTGAATGTGATAATAATATTGAAAGTAAAAAACCCAATCAAAACACTTGTCCGATTTGTCTGGGACACCCGGGAACTCTTCCGATTCCGAATAAAAAAGCCATTGAATGGACTATTCTTACAGGCTTAGCCCTGCACTGCAAAGTGAACCATTTAAGCAAATTTGACCGCAAAAACTATTTTTACCCTGACCTGCCCAAAGGTTATCAAATCTCGCAATATGACTTGCCTTTTGTTTTTGACGGTTATCTTAACGTAAACGGCGATAAAGTTGCCATTACCAGAATTCATTTGGAAGAAGATACCGGCAAGCTTACCCATCCTAACGGTAAAAATTATACTTTGGTAGATTATAATCGCGCGAGCACGCCTTTAATGGAAATGGTTACCGAGCCTGTTTTAAAAACAGCGGAACAGGCCAAAAAATTCTGCCAAATCTATCAGCAAATTTTACGCTATCTAGACATTAGCGATGCCAATATGGAGAAAGGCGAGATGCGCTGTGAGGCTAATGTCAGCGTTCAGGAAAAAGGCAAATGGGAATATACCGGCAATTGTGAAATTAATCCAATTGGCGATTACAAATTAAACCCGAAAGTGGAATTAAAAAATATTAATTCATTTAAAGCGATTGAAAAGGCCGTCAATTATGAAATAAAAAGGCAAATTGACGAATTGGGGAACAACGGAAAATTAATTCAGGAAACCCGCGGCTGGGATGAAAACAAAGCCGTAACCGTTAGTCAGCGTGTTAAAGAAACTTCCGCGGATTACCGCTATTTTCCCGAGCCGGACATTCCGCCAATCAATATTTCTCCTGAGATGATTGAAGAAATAAAATCCCATTTGATTGAATTGCCGCCTGAGAAAAAAAACCGTTTTGTTGAACAATATAATTTTTTGCCGGAAAACGCCGAGCTTTTAGTTGCCGACAAATACTTGTCCGATTTCACCGAACAAGTAATTTCCGAACTTCGCGCGTGGATTGGCGCTAACGGCGATGATTGGAAAAGGCAAAAAACCAAATTAGCGCGCGCCGTTTCAAATTGGATTTTAAGCGAATTATTCAAACACCTAAAAAACGGCTTAAAAATAACTAATTTAAAAATGACCGCGGAAAATTTTGCGGAATTAATATTGCTTGTATACCTTGAAAAAATAAATTCTTCTGCCGGACAAAAAATATTAGAAATTTTAATTGAAAAAGGCGGCGAACCTAAAAATATCATGAAAGATTTGGGACTTGAGCAAATGGATGACGCGGGAGAGCTTGAAAAAATAGTCTCAAAAATTATTAAAAAAAACGCCAAACAAGTTGAAGAGTATAAAAACGGCAAAAAAAACGTCCTCCAATTTTTCGTCGGCCAAACAATGGCCGCCACCAAGGGCAAAGCCAATCCTAAAATTGTTGTTGGGATATTGAAAAAGAAGTTGAAATAACTATTATTATTTTATCATTGCGCTTTTACATGTCATTGCGAGCGCCAGCGAAGCAACCCCGCGATAGTCGCACCGTCCATTGTTAATTCGCGCACGATATTCTGTGGCACGGGATTGCTTCGCAAGCTCGCAATGACAAGAGGAAAATGACCAAAAAAATAAAAACAATCTTCATCGGTACTCCTGATTTTGGGGTTTCGTCTTTAATTAATTTAATTAAAGACGAAAATTTTGATATTATTTCCGTGATTACGCGAGAAGACAAAAAAATCGGACGCAAACAGGAATTAAAAGCGCCGATTATTAAGCAAACCGCTCTTAAATATAATTTACCTGTACTGCAGCCTAAAAAAATTTCCGATATCACAGAAAAAATAAAACAGCTCTACCCTGATTTAATAGTAGTTATCGCCTACTCGCAAATTATTCCCAAAAGCATTTTAGATATCCCCAAATACGGAATACTAAATGTCCATGGCTCGCTTTTGCCAAAATACCGCGGCGCCAGCTGTATTCAAGCGGCAATCCTTAACGGCGATAAAATTACCGGAGTTACTATTATGAAAATGGATGAAAGCTTGGACACAGGCCCGATTCTTTCGCAAAAAGAAATTAGAATCAATAGCACGGATACAACAGAAATTTTATTTGATAAATTATCCCGACTAGGCGCTGATATTTTAATTCCGACCATTAAAAATTATATAAATAAAAAAATAAAACCAATCTCCCAAGATAATGCCAAATCAAGCTATGTTGGAACTCTAAAAAAATCTGACGGACACATTAACTGGAACAAATCCGCTGAAGAATTGGAGAGATTTATCCGCGCGATGCATCCTTGGCCGGGAAGCTTTGGAAAATTAGGAACAAAAAATCAAACAATTAAAATCATTGGCGTTGAGCATGAACCGATTTTAATTAACAAGCATAAATCAGGAACAATTTTCTTAGATAATAATAAATTATTCATCCAATGCGCTAAAAATTCTTTAGAAATTAAAAATCTGCAATTATCAGGAAAAAAAATTATGACCGCTCAAGAATTTATTAACGGACACGCAAAGTATATTGGTAAAATTTTACAATAAATATTCGCATGTCCCGCACGTGTGCCGTTCTACGGTATTCGCAGTGGCGGGTTCGCGAAACGAATAACAAAATAAAAGCGCCCGCGCAAATAAATACGCGGACGCTTTAATCCCCATGCTTAAACTGTTTATTCAAAAATTTGAAAAAAAAGTTTAATAAGAAATCAGATAAAATTTAAAAATAATTTATCCCCAATTCCCGTACCGCTATTATACAAAAAAATAAAAAAGCTGTCAAGCCCTGTTTGTTATCGAGAAAAAACCCTTGCAAAATGCTATTTTTTTTGCTAAGATATAAATAATAAAACAACCCAAATAATGGGTGTTTTTAAATTATTAATTACTAACATTAGATATAATTTTATTTTATGCCTCAAAAAAAATCAACAAAAAAAACAGTTAAATCATATTACGGCGCTGATTCTATTACAGTATTGGAAGGACTTGATCCTGTAAGAAAAAGGCCTGGTATGTACATTGGCTCAACTTCATCAGCCGGACTGCATCACTTGATTTGGGAAGTGGCTGATAATGGATTAGATGAAGCTATGGGCGGATATGCCGACACCATAACTATTGCCCTGCTTGATGGCGGTATGGCGCGAATTACCGATAACGGGCGCGGAATTCCGGTTGGCATCCATAAAGTTACAGGAGTATCCGCTTTGGAAACAGTTATGACAAAACTTCATGCCGGCGGCAAATTCGGCGGCGAATCAAGCGGATACAAAGTATCCGGCGGACTCCACGGTGTTGGCGTTTCTGTTGTTAACGCTCTTAGCGAATACATGAAGGCTGAAATTCACATAGAAGGTAAAATCTGGGTTCAGGAATATAAAATCGGCAAACCGCAAAAAAAAATAAAAGCCGTTGGTACAACAAAAAAAACAGGAACTATCATAACTTTCAAACCCGACCCAAATATTTTTTCTGAAACTGAATTTAATTGGGGAAAAATATTGGATCATTACAGGCAGCAAGCCTATTTAAATAAAGGCATAACAATCAAGATAAGCGACGAAAGATCAAATCACAGAAAGAAAAAATTCGTATTTTATTTTGAAGGCGGAATACAATCATACATAAAAAGCTTGAATTGCAATAAAAACATAAAACACGAAACTTGTTTTTATGTTGAAAAAGAAGTTGAGGATTCAAAAATTGAAATTGCACTACAATACAATGATGAATTTAATGAAAATGTATTGCCTTTTGCCAACAACATTTATAACCAAGAAGGTGGAACCCACCTAGTGGGCTTTCGCACGGCTTTAACCAGAACACTTAACTCTTATGCCCGCAATCAAAAACTGCTTAAAGAAAAAGATGAAAATTTAACCGGTGAAGACGTAAGAGAAGGCTTGGTTGCCATAATCAGCGTTAAATTAAAAGATCCGCAATTTGAGGGCCAAACCAAAGGCAAACTGGGCAACGCGGAAATCAAAACTTATGTTGAACAAATATTCGGCGAGGCTTTTACTATTTTCTTGGAAGAGCATCCAAAAGAAGCTGAGGCAATAATCGGCAAATGCATCCTGTCCAGCCATGCCAGAATCGCGGCGCGAACCGCTCGCGCTTCCATTCTTAGGAAAGGCGCTTTGGATGGAATTACTTTGCCCGGAAAATTATCCGACTGCTCAAGCCGCAAACCGGAAGAATGCGAATTATATATTGTTGAGGGTGACTCTGCCGGCGGATCCGCAAAACAAGGCAGAGATCGCCATTTTCAGGCAATTTTGCCTCTAAGAGGAAAAATTTTAAACGTGGAGCGCGCGCGTCTTGATAAAATGCTTGCCAATAATGAAATAAAAAACCTGGTTATTGCCATGGGCACGAATATTGACGACCAGCTTGACATATCCAAATTGCGCTATCATCGCGTAATCATTATGACTGATGCCGATGTGGACGGCGCCCATATCAGAACTCTCTTGCTTACATTGTTTTTTAGGCATTTTAGGCAATTGATAACTGATGGCCATTTATATGTTGCCCAGCCGCCGCTTTACCAAATAAAACAAGGAACGAAAACCGAATGGGCTTTCAGCGAAGAAGAAAAAACTAAAATAATTGAAAAATTCGGCGGTATGCCCGAAGACACAAAAGACGAAGAGAACCCTAAGGAAGAAAAAAATGCCGGTGGCGGCAAAAAAGTTGAGGATAATAAAAAATCCAATAAAAAAATCCACATTCAAAGATACAAAGGCCTTGGTGAAATGAATCCTGATCAGCTCTGGGAAACAACTATGAATCCTAAGACACGCATTATGAGCAGGGTAACCATAGATGACGCGGCTCTGGCTGACGAAATATTTGATATGCTTATGGGAGGCGATGTTGCTCCCCGTAAAAAATTCATACAGACTCACGCGCGCAAGGTTGCCAATCTTGATGTTTAATATAATAAAAAAATGCGCCCGCAGGCAT
>JAGLYP010000039.1 GCA_023132155.1 Candidatus Parcubacteria bacterium | reverse complement strand
CCAATACATTCTTTAGCGCGATTTACAAAAGAAAGCCGGACATGAACAACCCCAACGACAATGCCGCCGTAACCGTAATCGCATACGGCCTTAGGCCGGCTGAAAGAAATATGGAAAGCGAAAAACAAGCAATCAAAATCTACCGCTCAATATTTAAAAAAAGCCCCATTAACGCCGCCGAGTGGGATCTTGTCCGCGCGATTGCTTACTCCGGGGCGACACGATGACAGAGTTTGTGCTATTTCCATCTATCAAACAAACTAAATAATAATCAAAAAAAAGATATTTGTTTTTTGTTGTCCTTGCTCCATCTTTTGTAATCTGACAATTTAAAATCAATTTTACATTTTCTATTACAATCGTAACATTTTCCCATTGCCAATTCCCTAACCCCGCATACAGGATCAACACAAGTTAAACAATTGCCGTCATTACCGCAAGGCAACGGTTTAAATTGTCTATACCCATTTTTTTCAACACCAGAATATTTATACATAGGAATATTTATGCCTTCACAATTCTTAGAGCTCATGAATTCGCTATTCAATCCCTTGGGCAATACTTTATTTATTTTTTCATATTCCATGCAAAGCGCCATAGTAATGTTGTTTTTATCACACAATTTCCGAACCACTCTAAATAATTCTCGGCGATAATTAATGACAGCATTTGAATCACCGTCAATTCGTTCTGAAAATAATTCTTGGTATTTTTTTACCATTTTCTCACCAAAATTATTCTGTAACCAACTTTTAAATTTTTTTCCAAACTTACCGGGAATATCAACACAACTGGTAATAATATGTTTCGCGCCTAAATCGCTCACAGTCTTTATTAATTTTTCTAAATCTTTAGCATGGTCAGTTATATATGGCGAAATAGGATCAATTCTAACTACTGTAAATATATTTTTAGCTTTTAATCTTTTTATATTATCAAGCAACACATCAGTTGATACTCCGCCAGGAACTATTTTTTTTCGTAATTCCTCATCCATGGTTAATATAGAAATTTGGCCAAAAGAATGTTTCTGTTTTGCAATTAACAAAATAGCCTCATCAGATACTCTGCCCTTTGTAATGAACTCAACAGGGATATTCCGGTTTACAAATTCAGCTATAATTTTTTCCGTTAGCTTATATTTATTATTCAAAGGTTGAAAAGGATCAGTAACAGGACTCAAATAACCACATGACGCGTAATCCACTTTATCCAGTTGCCCGGCAACAACTTTATCGAAGTCTTTAAAAACCGTAACTACGCCCTCAGTTTCAAAAATATAAAAATAACCCCAAAGAGCATGAGCATAGCAAAAAAAACAATTGTGAGTACAGCCGTTATACGGATTAACCAACATCCGCTCTCCGGTACATTCCCGCTTTCCCGGCCACCATCCATGCATTTCTTTCTTGCTGTCAACTAAAATGTGCGGCAGTGGCTCGCAGAAAACCTTATATTCCTTTACTTGTTTTCCAAATTTAATTTTAATAGTTTTGCTAATCATATTTTTTTGAAAACAATTTGAATAATATGGCAAAAAGTTACAGGTGACACCCATATCTGTTTATTATAGCATGAAAAAACAGGCTCTTGAGAGCCTGCTTTTACTTCCATGCATGCAATTGTGAATGAAGTCCAAACCAGAATTCGGGATTATGATGGGCATATTTATATACCGGATTTAAAATAATTCTTCGCGATTCTTCTTTATGTTCATTAAAACTGAACTAAAAACTTCTAAATTTTCTTCTACTTTGGAATTTATATTTTTATTTTGATTAAAATCATGCAACTGTTCCTCCATGGAAATAATTAACTTATCAAAAACTTCCAGCTCTGTGCCGCTTGGTTCTTGTCCCTCTCCAACCATATAATTCATATCTTTTTCTAATTTTCTCATATCTTCAAGATTCATATTAAGAAAAAAATTAGGCAAATTTATAAGTTGTTTTTTTATTATCTCGCCGTTTTTAAATTCAAAGCCATATTTCAATTTTGCGCCATAACGTTCGGATTTCTTGCGCATTTTCTTTACTTTTTCTTTATATCTATCTCCATCTTTTTCGCTGTATACGCTATCAAAACCGCAAGCCACAATTCCAGTATCAGCTTCTACGATAACAAAATCAACACCACCGGAAAGATCATCATACTCTGACGCATGCATTACAAAATAGTCCGGAGCCAAAATCCGATTTAAATTAATTAACAAATATTTTTCCAACTTTTCGCCATTGCCTGCTTTTTTAATTGCGCGATATTCTTTGGTCTTTTCTTGAAGCAAATTATCATCAACATTATCGTCAAGCTCATAAAAATCTTTCGCCCAATCCTGCATTTTTTTATCCTTAAGGCGCGTGTCATCTTTTACCTCTTCTTTTTTGTATGGTCCGTTTTTCTTCCTAATAAAATTGCTCATATTGATAGACCCGTCATTGCAAACAAAGCTTTCCTCATTATATTTTTCAAAATTCTTTTTTATTTCTTCAACATAAAACTCTACCATTTCATCAATGTTTTCACACTTTTTCTCAAAAACTTTTTTTTCAATTATTTTTTCTAAACAATTTTCCATAATATTTATTTGGCAGAATCCTCCTCTGCGGAGAGATTGTGCCACAGCGGTAAAAAACAATCAACTACTCAAAAATCTGATTTGCTAAATCACGTATTTATGCACCTCCATATCATATCGTATCGGGTATCTGGGTCAGATATTGAATTAAGACTTTTATTTCCAGTCCGCAATCAAAACCCCTTTCCCTCCTTTTTTTAAATTGTGTAAATTTAATAACATATAATCACAAATTTTCTCAAAAGTCAATCCTGTCAAAAAATGCTCACAATAAGTGTGCGCTTTTTGTTTTGATATATATTTACGAATATCAGCCTCTATCCCACCACATTCTAATACGGTTAATAAAACCCCAAATTCCACCGATTACTATCAACAGCAGACCCAAACCTATTTTCATCCCAGCGGAATCAATATCTGACTCCATCCTCACAACACCATTTGTCATTATAAAAAATCCTGAAATCAACATAATTGCTGCAATTGCAATATGTTTTTTAAATTTCTTGTCAGTTCGCTCAACCACCAATCTTTTAGATACTTTCATATCGTTTAAATCTCGATTACAAAATCGACAAACATTTGCCTCTGCTTTTATTTCCTCTGCGCAATAAGGGCATTTTTTTGTAAATTCTTTTGTCATATTTTTATTTATTATTTAAAATATTTTAATTATTTCCAGTCTACTTTCTTTTAAACCATCTTTAACTTTTTTCTTCTTTGGGGACACTGAGCGCACTGTAATATAAATCCCTACAGTTTACGATCTATTGAATAAGTCATCAATAGCATTATCAGAATTATCTTTCTCTGAATAGTATGAATTTTCTCTATAATCATCATAGTCCATATCCTGCTGAGATTCAATATGATTATCGATCATTGAATCAACACTTATTTGACTTAAAATATTTTTAGATATATCAATATCAAGATTATCTATAAAATCAGATTGAAAATCCTTAATTCTTAAATTCACCAATCCTTGCAATTCATTATCTATTTTTTCAATATCATAATCAATCGCCAGTTCATCTTCTTCACTTTTGGATAATTCTACAATTTTTGACAAATCTATTTCATTTTTTGAATCATTTAAATCTTTTACCAAAAAATCCTCTAAACTTGCCTGAAAATTGGACAGCACCTCCTCGTTTTCAATGTCTAAAATACTTATAAATTCAGCAAAACTTTCAATTTCATATTCATCAAGCTTTTTTCTCCCAATACATACTGATAAAAAATCATAATTTTTAATTTTTAATTTATCTTCATATATTAACAACAAATTTAATAAACTTGAAAATTCAGCAATTTCACAAGGCTCATTAATAATACTTTTCAAAAAAGTTATTATCTGACTAACTTCATCTATTCCAACGGGTAACATATCGGATATATATACTAAATAATTTTCACTTTTTTTTCTATCAAATGCATCATGAAATATATTTTTTTTAATCTCTACAAAATCTTCTTGAGAAATAATTTTTTCTTCTTTAAGTGAACTTAACTGCTTTAACGACTTTATTGTTTCAAGCGATTTAAAAATATTGATTAATTTCCCAACATTCTTCGCATATTCACCTAATACAAAATCTGCGACTGAAGGGTTAAACAATGTGTATAATACTTGGGTTTGATTTTTATCTCTAACAAAAAAAGCACGAGTAGCTAAACGAGACATTGCATCAAACCCTTTGTTAGTATGTGAACTGTTTTTTAATTTTTCAAATTCATTAAGAATATCATAACTTTTACGTAGCTCCACCTCAGTTATCGCTCTTCGGTTAAACACGGTTAATAAAACCAAATTTCTAACATAACCGTTGCTTTGATTATTAAAATAATCGCTCCAAATCTCTTTTGGATTACTTAAAGTTTTTTCTATGTAATCCCAATACTCCAAACAATTAGACGTGCTTATTCTTTCACAATCTGTTATAAATTCAATAAGCCTAGGATTAAAATTAGCATGTTTAATAATTTTTATATATCTCTTATCTTTATATATTTCATCAATAAATTCTTCACTTATATTGCTAAACCATATATGATTATAGAGTATTTTTGCCTTATCCATCATTGATAGGCTATCAAAAGTTAACATAAATTCTTTTTTTTGGATATTGCTATTTGCAAAAGAACTACTATGATATATTCCGCCATCTAATATATTTGTTCTTGATGTTAGAATAAACAACTTTGTTTTATCACTCAAAACTCTTTCGATAAACTTAACTATATGCGAATCTTTTTTATTTTCTATTGCCTCTAAATAAGTACTTCCAAGAAAATCATCAAAATAATAAATTTGTTTTTCACCTTTAGTAAATATTCCCTCTGCTTCACTTAAAGATTCTTCAATATCTATAAATTCAAAATCTTTTGAAGTAAAATAAAGACACATGTTTTCAGCCAACGTTGTTTTTCCTATCCCAGGCTCTCCTGATATTATAAGAACTCGTTTGTTTGTTAGTATTTCTAACGCTTTATAGTGATTTTTAGTTTGAATATATCTGTAAGATTGTTTCATTATTCTCTCTAATTCAAATTCACTTCTACCCTTTATTGCATTATTAATAATTCTACTAAGAACATTTGTACTAGCTAACCATAATTTAAAATGTTTTTCTTCAATTTTAGGATAATCAAAAAGAAAACCATTTAAATCCTCTTGCCCATACACATCACTACTTTCTTTAATGTACGGATGAAAAATATTTTTTATTTCTTCTTTATTTATTCTTGATAAAGGCAAAGAAGTTGCAAAAAAATATTTTTCAGGATTTAACTTCTTTACTTTCGGTGCTTCTTCTTTTCTTAATTTTGAAATGAGTCCTGCATGTCCAGTTTTTAAATAATGTTTACATTGTAGGATATTTTCGCCATCAATAGAAAAAAACCTTCCGTCCACCCCACCATCTCTCCCAGGTTTAAATCTTTCTATTCGACAACCTAAAAAGGCAGAAAGTAAATCCACAACAAGTATTTCAAATTCTTTATCATTTAACTGAGCAAAATTATAACTCATGTTGTCTTTATTTAATTTGTTTTTCTTGTATAACTTCGATAAATTTTTTATAAAAAAGTATGTCTTACCTACACGTTTACCCCACCTACAACCACCTTGTGGCGCTGTATTATTTCATTGAAAAAATAAATTAAATCTAACTACTTTGATTTTGCAAAAGAAATTATATTTTCAACTAAAGCCATTAACGAGGGTGATTTGTGACCATCAATCCATGCTAATCTTAATGCATGTGCTATAGCCAAAGGATTTTTCCCTAGATTACCAGAATTATCATAATAATCACAAGATTTTTTAAAATATTTTTCCCAATCTTTACCAATTTCTTCTTTTATTATTAACGTAAGATCAGAATTCCACATAGTCAGATTATTTTCTACTATTGTGTCGGTCGGCCATTCATTTAATTTATCATAACCAAAAAGATGTAATATAGCTTTATTATTTTTTTTATGTTGAGCTACCTCTGATTCTCTCTTTTCTTTATCTGGAATTTCGTCTTTATCTGTATCGGCGTCGCATACCACATAAGTTGATATGTTTAATAATTGAGCTATAGCAAGTGGCTTTGCTATTTGAAATTTCCCTCCCATAGGAACAATATGGCATCCAAACTTTCTAAAATCTGTAAAATTATTGTTTAACATCAAATACGCAGACAAATAAGCAACATCTTCAATGCCTTCTACTAGTATTAATTTATTACAAAAAAATATCTCATTAACTATGGGGTTTAATGATGAATATAATTTAGCTAACATACCATTTTCTTTAATGGCCCTTTGGTAACCGACTTTATCTAATTTTTCTGACAACTTAGTGTAAGACAATTGCTTCACGTAAGAAGTTATAGGATTTTCTTTCTCCCTAACAATTCTTATTGCCTCGAAATTATCACTTGGCACGAATAGAGGACTATGAGAGCAGGCCATTATTTGAGAATTTTTACTAGATAAATCGTGCAAAACCTCTGCTAAATACCGTGCCTGAGGGGGGTGCTGGTATATTTCTGGCTCTTCAATGCCCATGATTAAAGTTGGGTCGGTCTCATCACTTGTTGTTGATAGCTCCTGGAGCAATGCAAGCATGTATGACCTTTGAAGGCCGTGTCCAAATCTAGCCAAATCGCCTTCAAAGCCTTTTTCTCCAAGCTTTACAAAGGCCCAAGGCTCATTAATATTTACTGATTTTTCAGAATCTTGTTTCCAAAGAACTTTAGCGTTTATTCCAGGGTGAGCCCATGATTTAAGTCTATTTTCCAATGATTCAGAAATATTATCCAATGCGGATTGTTCATCATCTAAAATCGTTTGATATTTTTCTTGCGCTTTCTTTCTTAATTCAGTAATTTTTTCAGAAAATTTAACTTTTGAACGAACGGTTCTTTCTAGCAGCTGTCCCAATGCAGAATCCTTAGACTCCTCACATTCTTCTTTCGCATTTTTGGAAGCTGAAATAAAAACCCACTGAACATACGGAGCGAGCCTGTTTTCACCCTTGCTTGCACCATAAAATTGATCCTGACTTTCAATAAGTACACAATGCTTATCATGTTGTTCTTCATATTTTCGTAGTGATTCTGTGTTTACCGCTTTTGAACCTGCTACAGGAAGATCATTAAATTTTTCCTTTAGTTTATTATATATTTCTTTTAATTCTGCGGCGTTTTTTCCTTCTTTTTCTGACTCAAAAAATATACGAAACTCCTCAAACCCATTTCGGCTTCCATATTGTTTTACTTCTGCTTCTTCTGTGCTTGAATCATATTTCGCAATAGACGATACTACAAGTTTATCTTGCCGCACATAATGTGAGAGCACCTTTTTGGCCGCATTCGGAATATCTGTAAAAGTAACTGTTATTTTTACTTGTTTTTTAGTATTTTTATGGTGAAAATCTTCTTCTGTAAGTTTAGTTAAATCCGTGTTGACATCTTTGCAATTTCTAAAAAACACATTCAATGCATTCAAAACTGTAGATTTGCCAGATCCATTTGGGCCGATAAAACAAGTATAATTATCAAAATTAATAATTTCGTCTTTATAGCTTCTAAAGTTTTCTATGCGCAATGACTCTATTTTCATATATTTATTTTTTAAAAAATCGCCAAAAATTGGCGGCCCAAATTAGTCGTATTGATTATAAAATTTTTTATTATTTAACTCCATATATTTTCCTTTAATGTCTATATACTAAACCTTAAAACCACATTAGTCAATGCTTAAAAAAAAATAAAAGACCGTGATTACGGTCTTATTTGACAGAAATTGAAGTTTGTCCCAAATAAATAAAATCTTTATAAAATAATTATGAAGAAAACATAAAATAAAAAAACAAGATAACACAAAAGTCTATACGGGGCTAAATTATTTAGATAAAATAACATATTTCACAGACCAAAAAATTTATTGTATAATAGTTACAAAGAACAAAAATGAAAAAAGTATTAATTTTATTTCTATTTTTAATATTGATATCGCCCTTGGAAGGTCAAGCAGAAATCGTAATTAACGGTCCAGCTAATGCCGCAATCATCGGAGGCGTCAATACGGCCACGCTATCGTGGGAAAACCCGCAGAATTCTTTGTTTTCCAAAATCATTATTTTTCAATCAACTATTCCGATTGAAGACTATTTTTCATACGGAGCCGTAGAAAGCTTATGCGATAAAATTTACGAAGGCAGTGCTGAAACATATACCGATACCGGACTGGCGGAAAATTTGCCATACTACTATATCCTATTCGCGCGCGACCGATCAGGTAATTATTCAAAAGCCGTAGTACTTGAAAAAAAACCAATGGAAA
>JAGLYP010000038.1 GCA_023132155.1 Candidatus Parcubacteria bacterium | reverse complement strand
GGTAATGTGTACATACATTTTGCACTTTTCTGCTATTCTAAAGGGCATATGTCAAAAACTATGCCCAAGTCAACAAAAGGAGAAAAATTTAGATGGATTAAGCCAATTTTAGCTAAAGAAATAACCATTAAACAAATGGCTAAAATATGCCCATTTAGCGAAAGAAGCCTAAAATATTGGCTGTCTGGCTATAAAAAATACGGATATGATGGTTTAGAAAATAAATCAACTAGGCCAAAAAGTCATCCAAAAGAAACGCCTATTAGAATCAAGAATAAAATACTGGATTTAAGGCAGGAAACCAGGTTAAGCGCAATTAAATTAAAATGGACGCTGGAAAAGGATGGATTGTTTGTTCATGAACGGACTATCGGGAAACTATTAAAGAAGAATAATAGAACCAGAAAATATAGAATTAGAAAAATAAAATATAAGTATATTAAAGTACTGCCTAAACCGGGAGAGCTGGTTGAAATTGATATTAAATATGTGCCTGAAAGAATAGGAAAAAAACGATATTATCAGTTTACGGCTATTGATTGTGCCAGCAGGTGGCGATATTTAAAGATATATGACGACATGGGAAATGGGTCGGCGATTAATTTTTTAAACAAAGTGATAGAAAAGGCTCCATTCAGAATCAGAGCAATCAAAACAGACAACGGCAGTTGTTTTACAAATAGATATACCGGCTATTTAAAGTCAGCGGATCCAATCAATCCAAGGCTACATGCGCTAGATATGGAATGTCAAAAATTGAATATAGTTCATTATTTAATTGACCCGGGCAAGCCAGCTCAAAACGGAACAGTTGAAAGAAGCCACAGATCTGACCAAGAAGGATTTTATGAAAGATGCTATTTTCAGAACTTAGAAGATTTAAAATATAAACTTAGGCTTTGGAATATGTATTATAATAATCTGTGCCATTGCGGATTAAACGGTCAAAGCCCAAATGAAGCCCTTGGAATAAAAGGGCAAAATGTATATACTTAAAACAATTTTAAAAAAATTTCAAAAAAGGGCTTAAATTAAGGAAAATATTTATAATTTTCTTTTCTGTTCCACCCAAATTTTTGTTTTTCTTTTCTTTATAATTATAATAAGGAAGAAAAACAAAAACTTCAGATATTCGGATACATTATGTGAAATAGCCAGAAATTTTTTTTATTATTTTTTTGGCAATTTATTTCAGCGGTCGGACATAACTCGTGGTATAATTTAAACGTTTAATAATTTAATCATATTACTTATGTTAAAAAAATTTGAAGGCACTACTCTGCCTCAAGAGAGTAGGGAAATTATACCTGACAGCAAAGTTGGGCTTAGTTTAAGTTTCTGCGTGGGCGATATTCTGCGCGGTAATGTTAAGGAGGAAGAAGTTAAGGAAATAATCGCCGGCACAAACGCCTCGCCAGAAAAATTGGAAGAACTGTTAAAAGACTACAAAAAAATATATTGGCGAAAAAATCCAGATGAAGGTGAAGCTATTGCTCGGCGTTTGTACGAGGCCGGAAAAATTAGGCAACCTCGACAAGAAGGCAAGGTCGCACATAATATCGCCAAGGGACATTGGCTTAAAGAAGACGAAGTTAAAAATTGGGAGAAAAAACAAGAAGACGAATAATAAATTGCCAAAAAAATAATAAAAAAAATTTCTGGCTACATCACATAACACGGGATAAGCGGTTCAGGGCTAGCACTATTTTTAATTTACATTAATGAATTATGCCAGCCCTTCACCCAAATTTTTCTTTTTCTTTTCTTAATAGTTATAATAAGGAAGAAAAATAAAAACTTCGCTTCATCGGTATTCATTATCGGAAATAGCGACTTTGTTTATAGGGTTTTAAAAGTTTGCACAATTAAAAAAGAACGGTGATAATCCGTTCATTAGAGCAGTTAAATAGTCGCTACATCCGATAACACGGGATATCTGGCTACGCCCAGAGAAATATTATTTATAATTTTTTTATTTATTAAATAGAGCTCTTTTTAATTTTTTAAAATAAAAGGCCCTTTGATATTATCGCCGGGCATTGAAAAATGAGTCGGTTATCATCTGAGGTCTTGAATTACAACCTCAGGATTTTCTTTTGGGTATTCGTTTAGGAGATAATCGTACATTTCCTGAAATCTTGAGTTTCCAATCAGAAACCATGTTTCCTCATCTATATCTGGCTTTTTAATCCCCAATACTTCACTCATTACATCGCAACCATCTCTTGGTGGACCCGATTTAATGAGCGGGAATTTGGCAGCTTCTTTTTTGCTGCCAACCCTTGGAATTAAATCCTTATGAACGAAACATGCCCCCACATGAATGGCCAACTTCAATGACGAAAATACAAGCGCTGTTTTGTTTTGAAATTGAGGCATTCTCTTTTCCCAATCCGCTAGACTAAGCTGATCCATGCTTCTAACAAAAATTTGCAGACTCATCTTGTTCCCTCCTTTTTGTCAAAAATTTTAAATTTCAGCTTTCATAGCTGATAAAAAAAAGTTAGCACACAATCATATTTCTGTCAATTTCAAAAAATTTAAAAGAGCTTTAATATTAAGGTAAATTATAAATAATATTTCTCTCTTGCTCCACCCAAATTTTTAATTCTCTTTTCTTTATAATAAAATAATAATGTAGAGAATTAAAAACTTCAGATATCGGTATAGTTATATGAAATAGCCCTTCACGTTCCCGTTAAATCCAAGTTTAGGTAAATAAAAAAGCCGCTACTTAATTTCACGGCTTGTTTAAGGGCTACATCACATAACACGGGATAAGCGGTTACGTGAAAAGAAATTTAATAAATAATTCTTTATCTATTAAACGAGCCCTTTTGAAGTCAGTTTATAAAGGCATACCAGTAGAGAAAGACTAAAATTGGTCCAATAAACTCGCTTGCAAGTAACAATAATATTGGTTTTCTTAAACGGTCAATTCCAACAAACCATGATATAAATAACAACACACATAGTATTACTGGAATAACTATTGGTAGAAACACCATAAGATAAACTTTGATTATATCTTCCATCGCACTACTCCTTTCTTTAAAATGAACGGTTTATTTCTTGACTTATTAATATATCACAAAATTAAATAAATGTCAAGTAATTTTCAAAAGGGCTCTAATAATAAGGAAAATTATTTATTAAATTTCTTTTCACTCCACCCAAATTTTATTTATTCTTTCCTTAATTATAACAATAAGGTAGAATAAATAAAACTTCGCTTAATCCCGAAACGTTGTACGAAATAAATTTTTTATCTTAGTGGAGGTTTTAATATTTAGTGATTTAAACACGACGAAAATTTGATTTTTTTTATTAATTTAAAAAGGGAAATAAGGTGTTTTCTCCGCTGTCGCTACGAAAACGATTTATTATAAAATATATGAGAAAACAATTTACAATTTTTTTAATTCTAATTTTTATATTAGGATTAATGCCGATTAATTTTTCTAATGCAGCTGATTTAGCGAGCAGATTGAAAGGTAAAATTTTATTGCAAGTCGAATCAAACGGAGAAGCCTGGTATGTTAATCCCGAAGATGAGAAAAGGTATTATCTTGGCAGGCCAGCTGATGCTTTTCAGGTTATGCGTGAATTAGGTTTAGGTATTTCAAGCAAAGACTTTGGCTCATTTAACGGTTATGCGCCCAAAAGACTTTCCGGAAAAATTTTATTGAAAGTTGAGGATAGTGGCAAGGCTTACTATGTTAATCCCGATGATTTAGAATTGCATTACTTAGGTCAACCAAAAGACGCATTTGATATTATGAGGAACCTTGGGATTGGTATATCTAATAAAAATTTAAATAATATTGAAATTTCAAAAAACATCAACGACACTTCTTCAAGTTCTGATTTAGTTCTTGCTCATTATGCTGAGGAAGAAGAAATACGCCTTAGAGATATACGAAGATTTTCGAATGCAAGACAAATTGACAATGAAATAATGATGTTTCATTTGAGCAACGACAGGCTACCCAGTGATCTTAATGAACTTTATGAGAATTCTTTTTCAGATGCGCCAGCAGACATTAAGCCCAACCTTGAATGTGGGGAAGATTTTAATTATGAATTAAATATATTCAGCGACACGGATGACTATGAAATAATATTTTGCCAAGAGCGAGGAACATACGGACGCGAGATAGGAAAGAATTCTATTGTCTCAGATAAAGAATTTTCAACAACAGATACTATTGTTATTGATACAGACAGCGATGGATTAAATGATTATGTAGAAAAAAATATTTTTTACACAGATATAAACAAAAACGATTCTGACGGAGACGGCTACAACGATTTTTTGGAAGTTGGTAACTGTTTTAATCCCGTCGGCTCTGGAAACATTAACTTATTTGATACTCCGGAAAAAACTATATTTGCAATAACGTTTTTAAAAAATTTAGATACTACCGACAAAGTAAATTGGCGCCAGTTTTTTCTTGATGAAATAACCAGTGGTTTGGAAATTACGGAATCCGAATTTAAAAATTATGTAATCGGAGAAGTTGAAGATACTTTAAATGATATAACTCAAATAAAAGAAATAAAATATAAACACGAGATTGACGCAGATAACATACACATAGCCGCGAATGTTTTATATAAAAATGAAAATAGCGGGGTATTGGATGTATATTTTGTAAAAAATAATAATGAATGGTTTATTAATATTGAACCCGAATTATTAATGATTAGAAAAAACGATAGTTCTTGGGAGTCTTTTAAAAATTCTTTTGATAAATAATATATTATAAAAAAAAGGAGTTTTGGGCAAAGAGCATTCACCCCTTCACTTCCCCTCTGCTCTTTGCCCAAAACAAAAAAATCAAATTTTCTATTAGAACAAACAAAGTTTATTTCATTTAAAACCAGATAAAAAATTTACATCGTACAACAACGCGATAAGCGGCTCCAAAAAAATTCCTTAATAATGATAATAAGGGGTAAATTTTTTTTCCGACCCAAATTTTTGTTTCTCTTTTCTTTATAATATATAATAATGAAGAGAAACAAAAACTTCGCTTCATCGGTATAGTTAGACGAAATAGCTCCAAGTATTCGCTACATCGTCTAACAAGTTGTATCTGGTTCCGTAAAAAATAAATTAATTATAATATTTCAATTGTTTATGAATATTATTCCGTACGACAAAAACTGGCCTAAAATTTTTCAATCTGAAAAAAATTATATAATCAAAAACATTAGTGAGAAAATAATTGAAGTTCAGCATATCGGCAGCACTGCAATACCAAATTTGGATTCAAAACCAATCATTGATATTGTTGTTCTTGTTTCGTCTATCAAAAACGCAAGTGAATATATCAAACAATTTGAAAAATTAGGATATCAGTATCAGCAAAAACGTTCTTCAGTAGAGAGATACTTTTTCACAAAAAATAATCCTCCAACTTTTCACTTATCGTTAGCTCAACCAAACAAATATTCTTTTTGGAAAAGACAGAGATTATTCCGCGATTATTTAATTTCACATCCTGATATTGCAAAAAGGTATGAGAAACTAAAAAAATCTCTCATAAAAAAATATCCTGACGGCAGACAGGATTATTGCGATGGAAAAAACGATTTTATAAACAATGTTCTGAAATTAGCTGATACTAACACGAATTGAAATATTATAATTAATTTATTTTTTACTCCACCCAAATTTTTGAAATAATTATTAATTTTAATAAGGAATTTCAAAAACTTCAGATACAACTCCTGTTATCGGAAATAGCTCCAAGTATT
>JAGLYP010000037.1 GCA_023132155.1 Candidatus Parcubacteria bacterium | reverse complement strand
TATGCAGAATTATTATATAGAATAATAGACAGATTCTGCCAAGCACTCTTTTTAACCATTCTGTCCAATATACTGTTAAATTTTTTTGGATATGAAATCAACTCGTGAAATAGACCGTCTTGCTCAAGATGTTTTACGACACTATATCCCTCCCTCTTGGCTAATAAGAGAACAACATCCTGATATTCATATCGATTATTTCATAGAAGTAGCTGATTCAACAGGACCAACTGGCCCGAACTTTGCCGTTCAATTGAAGGGAACAAAATCACCAAAATATTCAAACAAATATGTTAAAATACCAATTAAAACAAAACACTTATCTTACTATTTAGACAAAGTAAAAGAGCCCGTTTTTATAATATCGGCTGATGTGAATATAAAGAAGGGTTATTGGCTATTTATTCAAAAATGGCTTAGAGAGGAAACAAAAAAAAGGAATTGGAGATGGAATAAAAAGATTGTTGTAAAAATTCCAACCAGCAATTCTCTTTTAGATACTGAAAAGTTTTACGATGCAATCATAGACTCTGAAAAATATATGCGTGAACTATGGCCTTCATCAATACAGGCAGCAGTTGGCCATGAAAGACAATCACTTCAAGAACTCGATCCGCGAATTCATGTAGATATTTCTTTTGTTGGAGAAAAAACAACCTATAGTCTGATGGCCAAAGAGGACTTTAGTTTTAATATAAAGTTCAAAAACTCAAAAGGTATAATAGATAGGTTTGAGGAACTTATTGATACTGGCAAATCAATATCTATTGATCGAAGTGAAATGTTGGAATCTTCTGGCTCTCCTCTTTTAGAGAGTATTCTGGATAAAGCTCAAAACGGAAAGTTTGTAATTGGTCCTGCAAAGAAAATAAAAACGAACCTAATTCTGACGACTGTAGATTTAAAAAATAATGAAAAAGTAATTTTGCATGGCGCAGACGGATATATTTTTCACGGACAAAAGAAAGTTTGTTTTGAAGGAGGCTTAAAAGAAAGTCCACTCAGCATAAATTTTAATTTTCCATTTCCGCCTTCACGTGAAAAAGATTTTTTAAAGCTAAATTTGGATTTTAATACTTCTCCTTGGGAAAATTTGCCAGTTCTTGGTTTGCCATATTACACCAAGACTAAAGATTTCATAGAATCAATTGTAGAAGGCGATAGAATTAAAATCGATTGCGAAATAAAAGGGAATCACATATTTACTGCGACAAGTGGCGATAGTTTAGGTTCCGGTTTTATGGTACCAGCCTTAAGACGTTTAAGGTTCCTTGAAAAAATACGTCGTATATCAAAAAAGGCAGGTATAAATCCCAAATATCTTAAAGCTTATAAATCTAGTGAAAAAGAAATAGATAATATTTTATTGCTTGATAAACTTATATTATCCGGTGAATATCGTCAACGTGGAGAATGCTGTAGGTTTAATTTTGTTTTAAGGCATGATGATAATTTTATAAAAATGTTAATTGATAAAAAAGATGCAAACCTGCCTGATCCCCTTATAGTAGAGCCACTTGATCAAAAATTTATTATTCTGGGGAAGGAATTTGAATTTGATCCTCTTCGCTATACTCTTACAGAACCAGTTTTAGAAACAAGCGTAGAATCAATACAAAATAGCATTGAAAATAAAAAACAAAACGGATTGGGAATTGCTTGGTGTGGCGGCCCCAATTCAGAGTTAATCATATCTTTAAAATTAGATTAAATTTAACATGGGCATTCACCAGATCCCAAAAGCCTGGGGGCTTTTGGTTCAGGTGATGCCCGCCGTTGAGCTTGTCGAAAAAGTA